>NZ_JBWKZA010000017.1:0-132608 GCF_059424045.1 Pseudomonas sp. GW456-L12 | reverse complement strand
CGGCGGTGGGGCGCGGACGGCTGTCCGAGGACCTGAAGACGCTCAAGGACTTCCAGGTGATTTTCCGCCAGGCGCCCAAGCTCTCCACCGGCAACCATTTCGGTTCGCGCCTGGTGTTCGACCGTGACGGCTACCTGTTCATCACCCTGGGGGAAAACAACGACCGCCCGACCGCCCAGGACCTGGACAAGTTGCAGGGCAAGATTGTGCGCCTGTATCCGGATGGCCGGATTCCGCAGGACAACCCCTTTGTCGGCCAGCCGGGCGTGCGCCCGGAGATCTGGTCCTACGGCCACCGCAACCCCCAGGGCGCGGCGCTCAACCCCTGGAGCGGCACCCTGTGGGATAACGAGCACGGGCCCAAGGGCGGCGACGAAATCAACCTGATCGAGCGTGGCAAGAACTACGGCTGGCCCCTGGCGACCCACGGCATCAACTATTCCGGTGCGCCGATTCCTGAAGCCGAGGGCAAGACTGCCCCAGGCACCGTGGGCCCGCGGCATGTCTGGGAGAAATCCCCCGGCATCAGCGGCATGGCCTTCTACGACGGCGACCGCTTCAAGGCCTGGCAACACAACCTGTTCATCGGCGCCCTGGCGTCCCAGGAGCTGATCCGCCTGCAATTCGACGGCGACAAGGTGGGCCACGAGGAGCGCCTGCTGGGTGAACTCAAGGAGCGCATCCGCGACGTGCGCCAGGGGCCGGACGGTTATCTGTATGTGCTGACCGACAAGGACAAGGGCAGGCTGTACAAGATCGGCCTGGAATAACCCAGGCCCTTCTTCTGTAGGAGCGAAGCTTGCTCGCGAAAAAATCTTCAACGATAACGCGTGTTGGCAGGATGAATCGCCGCTTCGCGGCTATCGCGAGCAAGCTTCGCTCCTACAGAGGCACTGCGGGCGGGTAGAGGATCACCGCCGCCTGCAGCTTGCCGCTGCCGAAACGGCACATCTTGGCGAACTCGCCGTGGCTCACCGGCAGGTGCTGGCAATCCATCGGCTGGCGGTGCTGGCTGTGGTCGACATCGGGATCGTGCAGGTAGACGAACTCTTCGTCGCAGTCGGTGACCATTATCCAATGCGGGGCCTTGGAGCGGGTCAGGCGGTAGCTGCTGATCAGCACCAGGGGCTGGCCGCCATCGGCCAGCAGCTTCGGCAGGTCCAGCGGGCCGCCCAGCACCTGCAAGACGTCGCTGCTATCCAGCTCGGCGCAGAACTCCTCGTGCACCAGGCGCATGACGTCTTTTTTATGCTCGTCGCGCACCCCGCCGAGAAACAGCGGCCCGCGGGTATTGACCTGCAGCCTGACCCGGAAGCCCCGGCGCCACGCGGCCAGCGCCAGCCCCTGGGGGCTGCAGCCGCCATGGCCGGAGGTCATGAACACGGTGGTCGCCTCACGCCACAGCTGCAGTTCTTCACGGCGCTCCAGGGCGCGCCCGGGTTGCAGAGCGGCCATGGCCATCAGCAGGCAGGCCGGGCCGCAAGTGAAGTCGGTGGTCTGCTGGTAATAGGGCACGCGGATGGTGCGGCTCTCGCGATGCTGCAGGATGCGCTTTTCCAGGCGCAGGGCATCGGCGTGGTCCTCGTAGTAGTCGTGCAGCACGGCGAAGCGCCGGTAGCCGCTGCGTTCGTACAGGGCGATGGCCGTCGGGTTGTCGCTGCGCACCTCAAGCCGCAGGTAGGCGCAGTCATGCTCCCGCGCGCAGGCTTCGATCCGCTCCAGCAGGCGCTTGCCCAGGCCCGACCCGCGGGCCTCGACCGCGATGGCGATCGAGTACAGGCGGGCCAGGGAGGTCCCGCGATGGAACAGCACCAAGGCATAACCCAGCAGTTGTCCCGCCTGCTCGGCGACGATCAGGCACGCATGGGCGCGGCTGATCATCCACTGGAAGCTGCGCACCGTCAGGCGATCGGTGGTGAAACACTGCTGTTCCAGTCGCACTAAAGCAGGCAAGTCCTCAGGTGTGGCAATGCGAAAGACAAGATCCATATAACCGCCGTAAAAGTTGCGTAACGAAACGAGACTTTCGAAAAAGTTCGTGCTTAATAGAAAAGGTCTTGTTCTTAAGCGGATCAAACATTATGTCAGCGGTACAAGGTCATTGGCGTGGAGTATCCGAGCAAAGTCTGCCGGCGACAATAACTCCGGTTAATTATTTTTCAGCGATGAGTGAAACTTCCAGCCAGTTGCTGATTATTGTCGAGCGCAAGGAAGATTGGGCCTCCTACTTCCCCAGCGAAGACATCCTCAGCGCTCAGGAGTACCTGGAACAGACCCGTGAAACCCAGCCCGGCAAGCGGGTCCAGGTGATCAACCTGTGCCGCAGCTACAAGTACCTGGGCCACGGTTACTACTGCTCGCTGCTGGCCGAGGCACGGGGGCACAAGGTGATTCCCTCGGTGCGCACCATCAGCGAGCTGACCCGAAAATCGCTCTACGGCCTGGCCCTGGACGACCTGGATAAAACCCTGGAAAAGGCCCTGAGCAATCATCTTTACAGCGATACCGAAGGTTTTACCCTGACCCTGTACTTCGGCAAGACCCATATCGAACCGTTACAGGAGTTGGCACGCCAGTTATTCGAAGTCTTTCCTTGTCCAATATTGCTGGTGGACTTCAAACGAACTAACGGTTGGCATATCGAAGGGGTGAAGTCCGGTGCCTTACATAAGTTGCGCGAAGACCAGGAAGATCAATTCGCCCATTCCCTGGACAGTTTCAGTCGCAAGATCTGGCGCATGCCGCGCTCGAAAAGATTGGCCCGCTATGACCTGGCGATCCTCCATGACCCGCAGGAAGCCCTGCCGCCTTCCAACGCCCGGGCACTGGAGAATTTTGTCCGGGTCGGCAAGGGCCTGGGCATCGACGTCGAACTGATCGAGAAGAAGGATTACTCGCGTATCGCCGAGTACGACGCCTTGCTGATCCGCGAGACCACCAGCGTCGACAACCACACCTATCGCTTCGCCAAGAAGGCCGAAAGCGAGGGCCTGGTGGTGATGGACGACCCGGCCTCGATCCTGCGCTGCACCAACAAGGTCTACCTGACCGATCTGCTGAAAAGCCACCAGCTGGGCATGCCCGCCACCGAGATCCTCTACAAGGAGCGACCGGAAGATTTCGAGCGGGTTGGCGAACGCCTGGGCTTCCCACTGGTGCTGAAGATTCCCGACGGCTGTTTCTCCCGTGGGGTGATCAAGGTCGAGAGCCAGCAGGCGCTGCTGGAGGCCACCGCCGAGCTGTTCGAACATTCGGTGTTGCTGCTGGCCCAGGAGTTTTTCTACACCGAGTACGACTGGCGCATCGGCGTGCTCAACCGCAAGCCGATCTTCGCCTGCCAGTACTTCATGTCCAAGGGCCATTGGCAGATCTACAACCACAAGGCCAAGGGCCAGGACATCAACGGCGAATGCCGCACCCTGGCGGTCCACGAGGCGCCGCGGGCGGTGGTGGAACTGGCGGTGAAGACCGCCAACCTGATCGGCGACGGCCTGTACGGCGTCGACCTCAAGCAGTCCGGCGACAAGGTGGTGGTGATCGAGGTCAACGACAACCCCAACCTGGACGCCGGCATCGAAGATGCCTACCTGCGCGACGACCTGTATTCCCTGGTGCTCGAGGAGTTCGTCCGTCGCCTGGAACTCAAGCGCCGCGGGCAGGCCTGGTGAACGGTCGATGATCAAGAGCTACCAGTTGAGCCAGGGCCGCCTGCTGCCGGTGGAGAACCTGGATGCCGAAGTGATGCTGTTCAGCAACCCGGACCCCGCCGAGCGCGATCTGCTGCGCACTGGCTTCAAGCTCGACGAACACGCCCTGGCCTCGGCGCTGGACCCGGACGAGGTGTCGCGCATCGAGTTTCACCCGGACAACCTGTTCCTGATCTGGAAACGCCCGGAGAACTACTCCGGCGGCGGTAGCCTGTCGTTCGAGGTGTCGTCCTGCGGCCTGCTGTTTTCCCCGCAACGCCTGCTGGTGATCGCCCACGACGACAGCCAGCTCAGCGGCCTGGGCGCGCGGCAGGCCCTGAATAGCCCCCTGGATGTGCTGCTGGACCTGCTGTCCACCAACATCCATCACTACCTGGGGCACCTCAAGGTGATCAAGATGGTCGCCCGCGAGTTGCAGCAGCAGTTCAACGACTCGATGGAAAACCGCCACCTGATCCAGATGTTCAACCTCAGCGAAAGCCTGATCTATTACATCAACGCTATTCACAGCAACGGCGCGGTGTTGACCCGGCTGCGCAACCACGCCGAGAAGGCGCACTTCAGCGCCGAGGCCGTCGGCCTGATCGACGACCTGATCATCGAGAACAACCAGTGCTACAAGCAGGCGGAGATCTATTCGACGGTGTTTTCCGGGCTGATCGACGCGCGCGGCAACCTGATGAACAACAACATGAACAGCCTGTTGCGCAAACTGACCCTGATCAACGTGGTGTTCCTGCCGCTGAACCTGATCGCGAGCATCGGCGGCATGTCCGAATTCAGCATGATGACCGCCGGCACCCCGTGGTGGATTGCCTACCCGCTGTTCCTCGTGGCGATGCTGCTGGGGGCAGGGGGGATGGTGCTTGGTCTCAGGCGCCTGGCCGGCGGCAACGGCAAGTGCGCCTGAGGTTTCAGGCCGGTTGCAGGGTCAGTACCTCAAAGCCGTCGCGGGTCACCGCCACCGTGTGTTCCCACTGCGCCGACAGGCCGTTGTCGCGAGTGACCACGGTCCAGCCGTCTTTCAGGCCGCGCACCCGGGCGCTGCCCTGGTTGATCATCGGCTCGATGGTGAACACCATGCCTTCGCGCAGCTCCAGGCCGGTACCGGGGCGACCGAAATGCAGGACCTGCGGCTCTTCGTGCATCTGCCGGCCGATGCCATGGCCGCAGTACTCGCGCACCACGCTGTAGCCCCGGGTTTCGGCGTGTTTCTGGATGGCATGGCCGATATCGCCAAGGCGTGCGCCGGGGCGGACCACCTTGATGCCTTCCCACATCGCCTCGAAGGTGGTGCTCACCAGGCGCTGGGCCTTGGGGCTGACATTGCCGATCAGGTACATCTTGCTGGAGTCGGCGATAAAGCCGTTCTTTTCCAGGGTGATGTCGATGTTGATGATATCGCCGTCCCTGAGGATGGCCTTCTCATGGGGCATGCCATGGCACACCACTTCGTTGATCGAGGTGTTGATCGAGTAGGGGTAGTTGTACTGGCCCTTGCTGGCCGGACGGGCGCCCAGGTCCTGGCGGATAAAGCGCTCCACGGCCGTGTCCAGTTCCATGGTCGAAAGGCCGGGCGCGACCAGGTCGTCGAGAAAGCTGAACACCGTCGCCAGCAGGCGCCCGGACTCGCGCATCAGCGCCAGTTGTTGCGGGGTCTTGATCAGGGCCTGGGTCATGCGCTGCGCCCCCGGATCAGGTCGCTCTTGTTCAGCAGCAGTTTGTTGATCAGGTCGTTGTAGGCCAGATGCGGATTGAGCTCGGCCAGCAGGCCGATCTTGATCCAGAACTCGGCCTGGGCGTTGATGGAGCGATCCATGGCATCGCTGGCGACGCGGATCTGTTCATGCAGTTGATCTGAAATCTTGACGATGCCCACGGGGTTTCTGTCCTGGTAAATATACGAAGCATATACGTTTCGTATATTTTTCGGCAAATGGCAGATAGCTCGACCTGTCATTGACCATTGACGCACCAGCGACCCGCCGGTTAATTTCCTCGCCATGACTTTTTCCGCATTGCGTTCCCAGCCAAGCATTATTACCGCCATTCCTGATTGGCGGGTCTGACACTGCACCCAACCCGCCCTAGAGGCGGGTTTTTTCTTTCTGTCTCCGGGGCTCTCGACACCGCCAGGAGACACCCCATGAACCATCCCGCCGAGCCGCACACCCCGCTGGACCTGCTGGAGCACTACGTGAAGAAGATTCTCGCGGCGCCGGTCTACGACCTGGCGGTGCGCACGCCATTGCAGCCGGCTCCGGCCCTGTCGGCGGCGCTGGGTAACCAGGTGCTGCTCAAGCGCGAGGACCTGCAACCGACCTTTTCCTTCAAGATCCGCGGCGCCTACAACAAGCTGGTGCAACTCAGCGACGAGCAAAAGCGCCGTGGGGTAATCACCGCCTCCGCCGGCAATCACGCTCAGGGCGTGGCGCTGGCGGCGCGGGAGCTGGGGATCAAGGCGACCATCGTCATGCCTTCCACCACGCCGCAGCTGAAGGTGCAGGGCGTCATCAGCCGCGGCGCCGAGGCGGTGCTGCAGGGCGAGAGTTTTCCCTTTGCCCTGGCCCATGCCCTGCAACTGGCCGAGCGTAGCGGCCAGACCTTCGTCTCGCCCTTCGACGACCCGGACGTGATCGCCGGGCAGGGCACGGTGGGCATGGAGATTTTGCGTCAGTACTCCGGGCGCCTGGACGCAATCTTCGTCCCGGTGGGCGGTGGCGGATTGATCGCCGGCATCGCGGCCTATGTGAAATACCTGCGGCCCGAGGTGCGCATCGTCGGCGTCGAGTCCGAGCACTCCAACTGTCTGCAGCAGGCGTTGCGGGCCGGGGAAAGGGTGGTGCTGCCCAGCGTCGGCACCTTCGCCGACGGTGTTGCCGTGGCGCAGGTCGGCGCCCATTGTTTCGAGTTGTGCCGAGCGCTGGTCGATGAAGTGATCACGGTCAGCAACGACGAACTCTGCTGCGCGATGAAGGACATCTACGACGACACCCGCTCCATCACCGAGCCGTCGGGAGCGCTGGCGGTGGCCGGGATCAAGCAGTACGTGGCCCGCAGCGGCGTACAGGGCGAAACCCTGGTGGCCATCGATTCCGGGGCCAACATCAACTTCGATCGCCTGGGGCAGGTGGCCGAGCGCGCGGCCTTGGGTGCGGTTGCGCTGGTATAAGAAGGGAGCAGGGCCTCTGTAGCCGCTGGCGAAGCCTGCGCACGAGCGCGAGACGCTCGCCAGTCGGGTCACTGATGCACTGCGTTGCCTGGTCTGGCGGCTACATCACCTGCGATGTAGCCGCTGCGCAGGTTATTCCGCGCGGGCCTTCTCGACCTTGTCCGCGGCGGACCACAGGCGGTAGCGCACTTCGACGTCCTTGGGGGCGTAGATCACGATTGGCAGCTTGCTGTTGTAGCGCAGCACGAAGCCTTCGCCGACCACCGGCACGAACGCCTGCTTGCTGCTGCCCTCGGGGCAGGCCATCAAGGTGCTCATCGGCCCGCTGACCTTGTCCAGGCGGTAGTAGGGGTAACCCCAGCCCTCCAGGTTCTTCTCTTCCAGGGTGCCGCCCAGGCGCTGACGGTTGCAGTCGACGGTCAGGGTCTTGCCGGCCAGGACCTCGACCTTGAAGTCCTCTTCCTTGGCCTGCTTGGGCAGATGGATCACCTGACGCACAAAACCTTCTTCAGCCTTGGGGTAGGGCGCCACGTCTTCGAGTTTGGCCGCATGGCTCAGGGTGGACAGACCGCTCAACAGCACAGCGATGGCGGTGGATACAGGAAAAAAGCGCATAAGGCCTCCTTGCAGGTTGATCGACGGCTCTCCCAATGGAGGGAGCCGTTTGCTTGAAACGCCGGGCAGTTTGACTGGGGAAGGTCCGGTCATGCAAACCGTGGCCATTTCACAGCGGCAAATGGCATGACGCCAGCCTTCGAGACCGAGGGGATAAGCCGATGATTTATCCCCCATGGCGACGGGCGGGAGGAGGTTCCATTCCCTCTCGGCGAGAGGCCGATGTCGTGCTCTTAGGAGGTCTTCCGGTCGGACGAAAGTCCCAGGACCGAGGGTGAAAAAAAGCCTCACTGCTCAGAGCAAAATAGAATTTAGTGGATGCGCAAATACGGCCTAGTCTAATTAATGGCTTTCTCTTCCAGGGAGGTTTAGTCACGCCGTACGCCGTATTTCGGGGGTGGAATCCCGAGACGATATTCTTGCCATCATTGAATGGCCACTGCACCAACGGAGAGATCTGCCATGTTCTTATCTGCCTTGGAACTGCGCAATATCATTGAATGCAGCTTCCTGCCCAAACGCTGCGAGTGCACCCTGAGCCCCGACCTGCACATGACCGTGAAAGTCTATGGCGACCATGAAACCGACCGCGTGGACCTGGTGGTCACCGGTATCGATGCGGCGAGCCTCAACGGCTGCCGGGAAATCAACGATTTGATCGCCGAGTTGCGCTACGACCTGGCGAACCATCCGGGAAGCCAACCCATCGCCCTCAAGTCCAGGGCTCATTGATCGGCGGCTTTGCCAATGCCTGTGTTGCTTGCCTGGCCTGGATAACCTCCGGGCCAGGCGCAACCTCGACCTTCACCGCTACCAGAACCCCTGCCTGAATCTCGCCGAGCTGCCTGCAACCTTGCACGCGGTAGAGCAGGGCAGCCCTCAGTTCTGATAACTGCAAGCATCCGACAGCTTGCGGTAACTGATGGCTTCCAGCTTGCCCGCCTTGTCGATAAAGGTCATGTCCGCGGTGACCACCTTGCACTCCGGCGTCGCGGGCTCGGTCATCGACACCACCTTGGCCACCTTCAGCGGCATGCCATAGTGATAAGGCACCGGCTGTACCTGGGCCGTGTCCGCTTGAGCCACACCCACGACCCCGGCAAACGCCAGGGCCCCGACCAGCAAAATACGCATGTTCATGAGCGTTCTCCGATAAGCCCGACAAAACCGCATCGAGCGCGCCGCGGAGGGCGACAGGGGATTCTGCGCTGCGCGGTCGCGTACAGTTTTGGGCTGGGGGATTAATCGGAGATTAAGTAGGGGGCTAATGATTTGCGCGGAAGGGAGACTGCCCGACGAAATGTGCTTTGCGCAGAAACGCGTATTCGGGGTCAGCGGGGGGCCTGAAGGCAGGGGACACAAGCCCCTGCCTTGCAGGTCGTCAATGCCTGGCCCGATTTCGGGCAGGCATTGAATGCACTTATTTCTTGTCTTTCTCCTTTTCTTCCTCTTCTTTCTCCAGCAGATCGATCCCGCGGATATCGAAGTAGCATTGCCCGCTCACCGACTTGGCTGAGCGCTGCGCCAGGGACTGGACTAACTGGTCATGTATGAAGTGGCCGAACAACAGGCTCACTTCCTCCGGCAATGGCGACAGTTGTTCCTTGAACCATTCCTCTTCCAACAGCACCTGCCACACCAGCATCTGCTGCGGTGTGCCGGCGGCCCTGTAGCCATCCCGCGTCCGCCCGCTGCGCATGCTGCGGGCTTCACTGTCGACATCTTCCAGCCAGCCCAGCTCTGCCCTGAGCGCCTCGCGTTCGGTTTGCAGTTCCTGGGTGCGCTTGAGGCGGGCCTGTCTCTTTTCCGGGGTTTCCACCGGGCGGCCGAACATCCCGGCGCTGTTCCCCGAGGCATACTGGCTGGCGTTCAGGCGATCTTCCTCTTCGCCGATCTCTCGCAGGCGCTGCACATAAGAGCGCGAGATCGACGCCAGCCAGCGGATATACAGGCGCATATGGCCGAGGAAGGGCGCTTTGTCACCCAGGTTGAGGTTTTTCAGCTGGGCAATGCTGGCCTTGGCGGCCGACTGATAATGCTTGACCAGTCCAAAGGCAGTCTTGCCGTTGATATGGTCGTTGAAGGTGAACAGCTCAGCAGTATCGGCATCCTTTTCGTATAAGTCTTCGAGATGAAGGAAAGGTACTCCTGCCTGGAATGCTGCGCGGTACATGCGGTGCAAGCTGACCAGCGCCAGCTCGGCGCTGGGTTTCTGCTCGCCGGGCAGCAGGCTGCCACCGATATCCTCGCTGACCCCGGGCATCAGTTCTTCGCGCCACTTGGCGTTGCCTTTGCCGAGTAGGCTGGCCCGCCGGTAAAAGCGTCGCTCGTGGGCGGCGACCAGATGCAGCGCCTGCCTGACCTGCTTGGGCAGAACATTGGCGTCCCCCAGCACGTTACTGGTGGGCACGGGTATATAGTCGTCGATCAGCGGTATATCGCTACGGCTGCGATCCACTGCGTCGAACAGGCCGGCGAACAGCACGATCACCTGTGCGCCCTGATACTCCACTTTCTCGCCATCGATCAGGCAGCGGTCCAGCAGGCGATACAGAAAGCCCCGGGCCAGGGTGGCGCCGTAGTCGAAGCCGTACACGGACAGTTCGATACGCTTAAGGGGTGGGCCGCTCAAGGCCTTGACCTTGCTCACTTCGTCGTTCAGGTAGTCGATGGCGCCATCGATGCGAATATTGGCTCCAGTCTTGGCTATCTCAGCCATGATGGGGTTGTCGCGCAGGGGTGGAATGACTTCAGACGCCGCGTCGACCACTGCGCTCTTCAGTATTTTAAGGCCCTTAAGGGGGGCGCTGACCAGGTCCTTCAGGTCGCGTTTCCAGCGATCCCACCAGTCACGACCTTTCAGTACATCCTTGAGGATCTTTTTCCCTTCGTCCTTTGCCACATCCTTGGGCACATCGGCTGCCTTGCTGCCTGCGGTATCCACTCCGGCATTGGCAGTGGTGGTCAGGTCTGCGATGTACTCCGTACCCATTCCTGAAAGGTATAGCCTTCGATAATTGTAAGAGGATTCATCCTTTCCAGTAGTGGGGTGCGCCATATACATCTTGCCGACGTTACTAACCCGACCTGACTGCAAGTCTTTCAGCAGGTGACGTCCAAAGCCGTCGAAAAAGAATCCGATCCGCAAAGTTCGTTCACAAGTAGTGATATGCGAGTTTTTGGTTGGTCCCGCACAACGGGCGCTGGCAGCCGCAGCCAAATCAGCATTACGGGTACTCATTGGGATTTGGTTTCCTGATCCTTGGAGTTAGAGACTGGTGGCGCCTCCTTGAGGTTTTCATAAGGAGTGTCCAGGTTGGCACTCCAGGCTAGGCGAACTTGGTCTCCGGGGAAAAAATGCACGTGTAGATATCGATCAGTGCGTTGACGAGGTGGGTTAGCGATCTCGACTGATAAGGTTTCCTTTTGAACTCCTTGGCGAACTTGCTCACCTGTACGACCTTTTATCCAATCTACTTTCAGCGTTTTGCCTTCAATGCGCCAACAGCAGGTTGCTCCGCCCCCTCCGTTTGCTGTGGCATTACCCCCCCAGTTGTCATTAACGAAGTAGCTGAAGATAGGGCGATCCGTTTGGTTGTGAACGTAGAGCATTGCCCCCGGCATTTGGCTGTACTGCCATATGAAATAGGCAGCAATTAGTCCCCCCCAGACCAACAGATTGATGAGGGTTTTCTGCAAACCGGACAAAGACTTCCAGCGATTTCTGAGTGATTGAATCGATGTCACAACAAACTCCTTGTTAGTGCGAACCTGTTTCTGCGCACGGTCATGTTCTTTCGCCTGGGGGGCATTTCTGTTGCCCAGCTCGCGCTGTTTGCAAGTCTTTCAATAGTGGGCGGCGAAAACCCGTGACTCATTGGGATTGGGCTTCCTGGTCCTTGGCATCAGGCACTGCGGGTGCTTCCTTGAGATTTTCATAGGGGGTGTCGAGATTGGCGCTCCAGGCCAGGCGAATCTGGTCGCCGGGGAAGAAGTGCACATGCAAATAGCGGTCACTGCGTTGGCGGGGAGGGTTAGAGATCTCGACTGATAGGGTTTCTTCCCGAGTCCCCTGCTCATACTGTGTTCGGGTCATGCTCTTGATCCAATCCACCTTCAGTGTCTTGCCCTCGATGCGCCAGCAGCAGGTCATGCCCCCATTTCCACCCCAATTGTCGTTGACGAAATAACTGAAGATGGGGCGATCCGTATGGTTATGCCCATAAAGTGCGGCCCCGGGCATCCGGCTGTACTGCCAGATGAAGTAAGCAGCGATCAGCGTGCCCCACACCAATAGGTTGATCAGGGTTTTCTGAGCCTTGGGTAAGGATTTCCAGCGGTTTACGAGTGACGCCATTACCACAGACTCCTTGTCCGGCTGCCTGCAAGCCTTTCAACCGATGGCGCCGAAAGCCGCAGAGCGACAACTAGATGGGAATGAAGGAGGCTCATTCGGACCGGCGCTCCTGATCCCCGGCATAAAACTCGCGCAGTTCCTCCTTGAGAGGACTGGTGTGTTTGTCACTCCAGGCCATGCGCACCTGATCTCCGGGCAGGAAATGCACATGCAGGGTATCGTCGGTTCGCTTGCGAGGTGGGTTAGGGATCTCGATTGAAAGGGTTTCCTTTTTAACCCCCTGACGCACTTGTTCTCCTGTGCGGCCTTTTATCCAGTCCACCTTCAGCGTCTTGCCCTCGATACGCCAGCAACAGGTCACACCTCCGTTGCCTCCCCAATTGTCATTGACGAAATAACTGAAGATGGGTCGATCCGTATGGTTATGTCCATAAAGCGCCGCGCCCGGCATGCGGCTGTACTGCCAGATGAAATAACCGGCGACCAGCGCGCCCAGAGCCAACCACTGGATCAGGGCTTTCTGGCGGCCGGGCAGGCGCTTCCAGCGCTTTGCGAGTGACGGCAACGACATCGCCTCAGGCGCCTTCTTGTGCGGCCAGGGCGTTTTCCAGGGTGTCCCGGTCATCGGTGACCTGACGCAGGATTCCCGCCCATTCGGGGCGCTGGTGCAGTGGGTTGCGGGTGATCAGGCTGTGCAACACGAAGGTCGATTGATCCTCCTGCCGGTCCAGGCCCTGGGCCCTGGCGATCTGCAGCAAGTCTTGCACCTGTTGCAGGCGTTCGCCGTGGCAGTCGCTGGCAAAGGCCTCGGGGGCGACGTTTTCGGTCTGCACCAGCAGCTGCTCGGCGTGGGCGTCATGCTGCAGGCTGTGCATCATCGGCTCATCCAGGCGGATCGGGTGGTACTCGGGCACTTCGCCGTGCGCCGGGCCGGCAAGACGCTGCCAGTCTTTTTCGGCCTTGACCCACCAGGTGTCGAGGGGGCCGAACAGCCACTGGTGCCATGGCTGGCCGACTTGCTGGTGGAGCAGGGGCAGTACCTCGGCGCTGTAGCTGCGGATCAGCAGCACGGCATCGTTGGCGTCCTGGCAGACCAGGGCGTCGCCAAGGTGGGTGGCCAGCCGATTGGCTGGCAGGGTGCTGCTCAACCAGCCGGCCAGGTTCGAGCCGAACAGTTCGTGGATCGCCACCAGCCGTTCGAAAGGTTGACCGGTCATGTCCAGCAATAGCGGCCCGTCATTGCGCAGCTGGGCCAGCTCGGCCTGGTACATCAGGGGCCAGCGGGCGCCTTCCAGTTCACCCAGGGCATTGCGCTGCGGCGCGCTGAGCAGGGCCTGCTCGACGATGGCCGTGAGGCTCAAGCCCTTGGCCGCGGCGTTGACCCAATCCTGCTGGCCTTGCTGCAAATCGCTCATGGCTGTGCTCCGGACAGAATTGCCTGGCGTTGGCGGATGGCCTTGAGCAGGCACTCGACGCAGATACCCTTGGGCGGCGTCAGGCGCGGTATGGGCGAGTTCAAACGACCCAGCAGCAGGCCGCCGGCCTTGTCGGCGTCAGCGAGCTTCAGCAGTCCCGGCAACAGCGGCGCCGCCGGCGTACCCACGCCCGGCGCGCCTCCGGAGTTGATCTTCACGTCGGCCCCGCTGATGGTCACGCCGCCACCGTCGAGCTTGACGAAGCTGCCGCCGGCCTTGGCCGTCAGTTCCGCGCCTGCCTCGACCACGGCCTTCCCACCGGCCTTGTAATGAATCTCCTGGCCGGCTTCGACGAATTGCGCGGTGCCGATATTGGCGTGCTGGGTGACGGCCACGGTCAGGTGGTCGTTGGCGCGGATTTCGCTCTTGCGGTCGAGGTGGGTGATGCGGTGTTCTTCGGCCTTGAGTTCGGTGAGGGTGTTGGCTTCGACTGTGTCGTGGCGTTGGTTGCCGACGCGGATCCGCTGGTCGTGCTCGACGTTCTCGTCCCAGTCACGCTGGGCGTGCAGGTAGATCTGTTCGGCGCCTTTCTTGTCTTCGATGCGCAGTTCGTTGTAGCCCTTGCCGCCCGGCGAGCTGAGGGTCTTGAAGGTGCTGCGGGTCTTGTTCGCCGGCAGGTCGTAGGGAACCACGTTTTCCTTGTGGTACAGGCAGCCGGTGACCAGGGGCTGGTCGGGGTCGCCTTCGAGGAAGGTCACCAGCACTTCCATGCCGATCCGCGGGATGGCGATGCCGCCGTAGGCCTTGCCGGCCCAGCCGCTGGCGACGCGGACCCAGCAGGAAGTGTTGTCGTCGGCCTGGCCATCGCGGTCCCAGTGGAACTGCACCTTGATCCGGCCGTATTGGTCGCAATGGATTTCTTCGCCCTTGGGCCCGGTGACCACCGCGGTCTGGCTGCCCAGGGACTTGGGTTTCGGGTGTTCCAGCGGCGGGCGGTAGTGGGCGTCCCAGGGCGTGGCGAGGAAGCGGTTGCGGTAGCCCTGGTGGAAGTCGTCTTTATTGCTAGTGACGTCGCTGGTGATGTTCTCGCCCAGCACCTGCGGCTGCTTGCCTTCGTGGATCACCTCCAGCAGCAGCCACAGGTCGTTCCATTCGCTGCGCGGGTGGGCGGCCAGGGTCAGGAAGTGGCCGCTGACCAGGCTCGGCTCGTCGCCTTTGCCTTCGGCCAGCCGGTAGTCGCTGCGATGGCGTTCCAGGGCGCGGGTCGCCAGTTGCTTGCCGCGGGCCTGCTGGGTGAACAGGCCGGGGTAGTCGTAGTCTTCCAGGTCCGGCATGAATTCGGACTTGGCCGTGCCCTCGGGCAGCAGGCGCGGCTTCTCGAAGTCATAGTCGCGGCGGCTGACGCGGCTGGTGCGGGTTTCCAGGCGCAGGTTGAAGCGCTTGATCACCGGCTGTTCGGCGGCCATGCCCGAGTCCTGCTGGTAGTTCACCGCCGCCAGTTTGCGGAACACCGTCTGGTCGTCGCCGAACACCAGCTTGTGGCCGCTGGCGCTGTGCTGGAAGTGGAAGTGAATGCCTTCTTCTTCGCACAGGCGCTGGATGAAGTGCAGGTCGGATTCGTCGTACTGGGTGCAGTAGACCCGCTCCGGGTAGGTGGCGCCGAGCTGGAAACTGTAGGCGTCGGCCAGGATGCCGCGGGCCTCGAGGACCTGGGCGATGATCTTCGGCACGCTGAGGTGCTGGTAGATCTTCTGGTTGAAGTTGTGGCGCAGGTAGTTGAGCTGCGGAGTCAGGCTGATGCTGTAGCGGGTCAGCTTGCGCCCGGAATCGCCCTGGGCGATGCGGTACACCAGGCCGTGGATCAGGCCTTTACCGGTCGCGCCAAAAGTCAGGCAAGCCGGCTTGTGCAGCAGTTCTTCGAGCTTGAGGTCGGGACGCGCGCTGACCAGTTCGATATCGAAGCAGAAGGGCTGATTGAGGGCTTCGCGGCCAACGAAACTGAGGACCTGAAGGTCGACCGAGGCGCCTTCGATCGTCAGGGAAATATGGGTAGCGTTAGCATCCAGCATGCCGTGAAATCCATCCATTGAATAAGCAGGGGGCGGATGGTGCAGGAATAAGCCGGTCGATTCAAGCCGAGGCGGCCGCGGCTTTCCGCCCGCCGGAACATTCAGAAATGTCCGCGATAACCATTACTTATGCCTGACAACCCATCCGGCTAACGCCCTACGGGCATCAGCGGAGTTGGCTGTAGGGGATACGCCGATGGCCGCTCAGGGATTCCCGTGGCGACGTGGGCCGGCGACGGGCTTTCGAGCAGCGAGCCAGCGCCGCAATCGCCGTCGGCCAGCTGGCCCGCAAGGGCGATACAGGCTGTCGCCGGGGGCTGGTCGTTGTCGCGTCAGGAACGCGGGGGCAACGGCGGCCGGTAGTAGCTCTGGAACCAATCGACAAAGCGTCCCAGGCCCTCGGCCAGGGGGACCTGAGGGCCGAAGCCGGTGACGTTCTCCAGGGCGCTGGCATCGGCGCAGGTGTTCAGCACGGTGCCGGGTTGCAACGGCAGGTAATCGACCTGTGCCTTGCGCCCGAGCAGTTGCTCCAAGGTGGCGACGTAGTCCTTGAGTTCCACCGAACGTTGCCCGCCGATATTGAATAGACGCCAAGGCGCCATGCTGGTGGCGGGATCGGGGTGTTCGCGGTTCCACAAGGGGTTGCGCACCGGTGGCTTGCCCAGCAGGCGAACCAGAGATTCGACCAGGTCGTCGATATAGGTGAAGTCGCGCTGGTGCATGCCGTAGTTGAACAGCTTCAGCGGACGGCCTTCGCAGATGGCCTGGGCGAACAGCACCGGCGACATGTCCGGGCGTCCCCAGGGGCCATATACGGTAAAGAAGCGCAGGCCGGTGGCCGGCATGTCGAACAGATGGCTGTAGCTATGGGCCATCAGCTCATTGGCCCTTTTGCTCGCGGCGTACAGCGACAGCGGATGGTCCACGGTGTCGCTGGCCTTGTGCGGCAGTTGATGGTTGGCGCCGTACACCGAACTGGACGAGGCATAAATCAGGTGTTCGGGCGGATAACGCCGGCACATTTCCAGCAGGTTGAGAAAGCCGCCGAGGTTGTTGTGCAGGTAAGCCTTGGGGTTTTCCAGGGAATAACGTCCCCCGGCCTGGGCCGCCAGATTGATCACCACCTGCGGGCGAACCTGGGCGAACAGCCGGTCGAGGGCTTCGGTATCGCCGAGATCGAGGCGGTACAGCGGGAACTGTCCCACCTGCTGCTCCACCCAGCGCACCCGGTCGTGCTTGAGTTGCGGGTCGTAGTAGTCGTTGAAATTATCCAGCCCGGTGACCTGATGCCCATCCTTGAGCAAACGCAGAGCGGTATGGGCGCCGATGAAGCCGGCGGCCCCGGTGATCAGGATATTCATGCGCAGAGCGCCCCCGGTACGCGCCAGGGCAAGCCACTGCCCGGGTGACAATGGCGAGCGATGTCCCGCGCGATGGCGAGGGCGACTGCTTGTACCAGGCCGACATGGCCGGTACCAAAAACGCTGACATCCAAGGGAGGAACCTCATCCGTGATGGGTAATGCGTGAGTTTCATGGCTCACTTTTTAAAGAACTGAATAGGTGCAAGTCCTTTTCGCGTTCTTTTTTTGACACTACCACAGCGAGGAGTCGGTTAATTGGCGTTTTGTCGTGTTATATAAATGACGAAGGCGTTCTGTATAACCATGTTTAAGAAGTAACAACGTTTAAAATCAACTAGATAACCTTAATTAAAGGCTTATGAATGCCTTGGGGCAATTCCTGGGTAACAAACCCGGAAGGGCAAATTAATCCGACGAGCGGTAGAAGTTTTAACGAAAAAAAACCATTTTTATCCTGGGCGCAGGCTTCCTTGGATCCAAAACCTCTCGAAGCGCCCAATGAATAGCGCCTTGGCCAAGAGCCTGGAGAAAGGCAAAGAGTGTTGGAAATGATCGCTTTATCCCGGGCGAGGGCAGTGCGTTGAAGGAGGGTGTTCAGGGGCAAAGGCTGTAGCCGCTTCAGACTAAAGTCGGGTATAGCCCGTCAAAGCCATCTGCCATCATTTCGGGTCAACATTGATTTGATCAATTCACCTGGCCAGAAATGATTCGCCAGATGGATTGCTATTGCCTTCTTTCATCTGCTTTACCGATGCACTGCTGGAGCTTTTCATGCCTTTCCCTTTGCTGCACTCATTCCGACCGCTGCGTTATCCAACGGTGGGCCTCGGCGCCCTGTGCCTGTGCGCGGGTTTTACTGCCCGGGCCGAGGCCGCGGGTTTCTTCGAAGACAGCAGCGCCAAGCTCGAGTCGCGCACCATCTACTTCAACCGTGACTTCCGCGACGGCCATACCGGCAACGATCAGGGTGCCTCCAAGCGCGAAGAGTCGGCGCAAGGGTTCATTCTCAACCTGCAATCGGGCTACACCGAAGGCACCGTCGGCTTTGGTATCGACGCGCTGGGCATGCTCGGTTTCAAGCTCGATTCCAGCCCCGACCGCAGCAACAGCGGCCTGCTGCCGTCCAGCGGCCAGGACCCGCGGGGTTCCAAGGACCAGTACGCCAAGCTCGGCCTGACGGCCAAGGTGCGCCTGTCGCAGAGCGTGCTCAAGTACGGCGCGCTGCTGCCGGACCTGCCGCTGCTCAAGTACAACGACGGGCGCCTGCTGCCGACCATGTTCAACGGCGCCATGCTCACGTCCAAAGAGATCAAGGACCTGACGTTCACGGCCGCGCGGCTGGACAAGTACACCGCCCGGGACTCCACGGACGCCCAGGACATCCGCGTGCACTGCAAGAACAAGCGGTATGCCTGCAACATCACCGCCGACCATTTCGACATGTACGGCATCGACTACAAGTTCAACGACCGCCTGACCGGCCAGTATCACTACGCGGAGCTGGAGGACATCTATCGCCAGCACTTTATCGGCCTGCTGGCCAACCAGCCGCTGGGCCAGGGCGTGCTCAAGGCTGACCTGCGCCTGCTCAAGAGCGCCGACAGCGGCGCCGAGCGCGCCGGTTCCATCGACAACCGCGCCCTGAGCGGCATGCTCGGCTACGCCATCGACGGCCACACCTTCAGCGCCGGCTGGCAGCGCATGAACGGCGACAATTCGATGCCGTACCTCGATGGCAGCAACCCGTACCTGGTCAACTATGTGCAGGTCAACGACTTCGCCGCCGCCCAGGAGCGTTCCTGGCAGTTGCGCTACGACTATGACTTCAAGGCCATCGGCATCAACGGCCTGAGCTTCCTGACCCGCTATGTCAGCGGCGACCATATCAAGGTCCCGGGCAGCGACCAGGAAGGCCGCGAGTGGGAACGCGACAGCGAACTCAAGTACGTGGTGCAGAGCGGCACCTTCAAGGACGTCAGCCTGCGCCTGCGTAACGCCACCTACCGCAGCAACTACGAAAAATACGCGCGGGACGTGGACGAGACGCGGCTGATCGTCAGCTACAACTTCTCGATTCTCTGACGGCGCTGCCGGAAGCTGAATCCGCGATCTGTCTGGATAAACGCGTTGGCAGGTTTTGCGGCCGCTGCGCGCCCGATCGCAGGCTGCGCCAGCGGCTACGGGGTTCGCGGTGTCTGTGTAGCCGCTGCCGAGCCTGCGAGGCTGCGATCGACTACGCAGTAGTCGCGATCTGCACGCGGCCACTTCAGATAGATCGCGTTGCTGGCTTTTGCGGCTGCCTTGCAGCCGGTCGCAGCCTCGCGGAGCTCGGCAGCGGCTACAGGGAGTGCGCAGGCCGGGGAGATGTGCACAAGCACAGTTCGGGCCGTTACAGCCAATGCCAGAAGCGGCTCCAGAAGCCGCGGTTCAACTCTTCCCGGCAGCTGGCGTATTGCTGGCCGTACAGGCTGGAACGGCTTTGCACCTTCATTGCCACGGTTTGCAGCCAGGGCTTGGCCGTATAGGTCTGCCGGCGGTAGCCGCCCCAGCCTTCGTGATAGTTCAGGTACTGGCGGTAGGCGTCCTGCTTGGTCACGCCGTTGACCCGTGTGGTCTGGTCCATGTACCAGCCGATAAAGTCGGTGGCGTCGGCGAAGTTGGTGCGGCTGGCCCAGTAGTTGTCGCCCTTGCGCTGGTAGTCGCCCCAGACTTCGTCCTTGGCCTGCGGGTAGCCGGCCGCCGTGCTCACCCGGCCCCAGGGAATCACCCACAACAGGTATTTGCGTGGCGGCAAGGCGTCCTGCTTGAAGCTCGATTCCTGGTAGATGATCGACAGCGGTACCTGGATCGGCACCCCCCATTTCTCTTCGGTGGCCTTGGCGGCTTTGTACCAGTCGCTTTTCTCGCGAAAGATCTCGCAGATGTCGTTGGGGTTGGCCGGCGGCGAGGTCGCGCAGCCGGTCAGGATGAGGGGGAAGACTACGGCGGCACAGGCAAAGCGGGTCAAAGGCAAGGCTCTATTCGGGTCGATGGGGGCGCCAATGTGGTACGAATGCGGCGCCCCTGCGATCAGTTCAGTTGGTGGCGATAGGGCAGGTCCGGTCCGGTCTTGCCACAGGTCAGCGCCGCGGCGCGGATGGCGAACCTGAGCATCTGGTCGATCTGGTCCCGGCTCAAGCCCGCCACACCCTCCAACGAATCCAGCTGCCGTTCGGTCAGCCAGGCAATCAAGGCGGCCTGGAAGGTGTCGCCGGCGCCCACGGTGTCGGCCATCTTAATCGGCATGGCCGGTGCCGACCAGCGGCCATGCACCCGGCTGAACACCGTCGCGCCCTCTGCGCCGCGGGTCAGGAACACCAGCTGGCAGTGATGCTGCAGCCAGCCTTCGATCACGTGCTGCGGATCCTGGCCGGGGTAGAGCAGGTGCAAGTCTTCGTCGCTGACCTTGATCAGGTCGGCCAGCCGGACCAGGGTGTCGATGCGTTGGCGCCACAGCTGGATGTCCGGGGCCGGGTTGAGGCGCACGTTGGGGTCGAGGCTGATCAGGCGCTGGCCGCGCTCGCGACGCACCAGCGCCAGCAGGGTGTCGCCGATCGGCTGCACCACCAGGGAAAACGAACCGATGTGCAGGCCGCGCACCCGCCTGTCGAGCGGCGGCAGGTCGCTGAGCTGCAACTGGCGGTCGGCGCAGCCTTCGCCACGGAAGCTGTATTGCGGCGAGCCGTCGGCGCCCACCGCGACCATCGCCAGGGTGGTCGGCGCCTCGACGTGCAGCAGGTGGTCCTCGGCCACGCCTTCGTCGCGCAGCACCTGCAACAGGCGCCGGCCGAGGTAGTCGGTGGACAGCCCGGCGAACAGCGCCGCGTCCACGCCCAGGCGGCGCAGACCGACCGCGACGTTAAAGGGCGAACCGCCGGCGATGGCCTGGAAGTTGACCCGCGATGCCCGACCGCTGGCATCGTCTTCGCTGAAAAAATCGAACAGTGCTTCACCACAGACCAGATACATAGTCATTCGCTCTTCAAAAGGGTTGCCACATGCTGTTGGTAACGTTCATAGGCCTGCTGATAGGCCGCGACATTGGCCGCTATCGGCAAGGTTTCGCTGCTTGCATCGAGCCTCACGCAGCGCTGGCACAATTGCGCCAGGCTCTGCGGCTGGCCGCTGCTGCGGGAATAGCACCAGGCCGCCTGGATCGCCGCGCCCAGGGCCGCGGCCTCGCTCTGCTCGGTGCAGACCACCGGGGTGTGCATGATATCGGCGACCATCTGCCGCCACAGCGGGCTTTTCGAACCGCCGCCGATCAGGCGGATGCCCTGGCTTTGCAGGCCGTTGTGGCGCAGCAGGTCGAGGCCGTAGCGCAGGCCGAAGGTGGTGCCCTCGACCACCGCGCGGCACAGGTTGGCCCGGGTCAGGTTGTCGGCGGTCAGCCCCAGCAGGCTGCCGCTGGCATGGGGCAGGGCGGGGACCCGCTCGCCATTGAGGAACGGCAGCATGCACACGCCCTCGGCACCGATCGGCGCCTGCGCCACCAGCTGGTTGAAGGCGTCGATATCCAGCTCGAACAGTTCGCGCACCGCGCCGGTGGCATTGGTCAGGTTCATGGTGCAGATCAGCGGCAGCCAGCCGCCGCTGGAGGAGCAGAAGGTCGCCACCGTGGCGTCCGCGCTGACCCGGGGTTGCTCGGCATAGGCGTACAGGGTGCCGGAGGAACCCAGGCTCATGGTGATCGCCCCGGGCTGGATATTGCCGGTGCCGATGGCCCCGAGCATGTTGTCGCCGCCACCGCTGGACACCAGCGCCCGCGGGTTGAGGCCCAGGTGCCGGGCGAGCTCCGGCAGCAGCGTGCCCACCGGCTGGTCGGCTTCGAGCAGTTCCGGCAAGGCGGCTTCCAGGCGGCCGTCGGGGTCGATGTGCCGGAGCAGTTCCAGGTCCCACTGACGGCTGCGCACGTTGAAATAGCCGGTGCCCGAGGCATCGCCGTATTCGCTGCAGCAGCGGCCGGTCAGCCAGTAATTCAGGTAGTCGTGGGGCAGCAGCACATGGGCGATGCGCTGGAAAATCTGCGGATGCTGTTCCCGGGTCCACAGCAGTTTCGACACGGTGTAGCCGGGAGCAATCGCCACACCGAGGCGTTCCAGGGAGCCCTGTTCGCCGCCCAGGTAATCCAGCAGGCGCTGGTTCTGCGGGGTGGATTCGGTGTCGCACCAGAGCTTGGCCGGGCGCAGCACCTGGCCCTGCTGGTCGAGCAGGACCAGGCCGTGCTGCTGGCCGGAGACGCCGATGCCGAGGATGTCCAGGCCGCCGACCCCCGCCGCCAATAACGCACGGCGGGTGGCCAGGGTGAACGCCTCGCGCCATTGCTCGACGTCCTGTTCACGGCGGCCGTTGGCGCCGCTGATCAGGCTGTGGGGCGCCGCGCCCAGGCCCAGTACTTCACCGCTGGCGGCGTCGAGGACGATGGCCTTGGTGCCCTGGGTGCCGCAGTCGATGCCTAGGAAAAGCTGTCTGTGGTTCATTCGAGATGCTCGTCGATAGGTTGTGAGCGCGTTGCGCTCTATCGCGAGCAAGCTCGCTCCTACAGGGGATCATGCTCATCTGTAGGAGCGAGCTTGCTCGCGAAAAATCTCCCGGGTCACGCTGTCGGTTTGTCCAACACCCGCTCCAGGGTGCGGGTCACGCCGTTGTCGCGCAGGCTGCTGTAGCAGCGTTCGAAGGCTTCGACAAAGGCCGGCGAGTTGGGGATGGCGCTGCCGAAGATCTCTTCGACCGCCAGCAATCGCTGGCTGATCAGTGCGTCGTCCGCCACCAGCGCCTGGCAGAACGCGGCGCGCGGGTCGGGAATGCGGTAGGTGTCGCCGTTTTCGTCCACGCCCTTGAGGTACCGGGCCCAGGCGGCGACCACCAGGGCGGCGCGCTCGGTGTCGCGGCCATCGGCGATCAGGCGGTTGAGGGTCGGCACGCTGAACTTGGGCAGCTTCGACGAGCCGTCGGAGCAGACCCGCTCCAATTGGTCGGCAATCGCCCGGTTGGAGAAACGCGCCACCAGGGTGTCCTTGTAGGCGCAGAGGTCGATGCCCGGCACCGGCGCCAGTTGCGGGGTCACATCCAGGTCCATGTAGGCGCGCATGTACGCCACGAACAGCGGGTCGGCCATGGTCTCGTGGACAAAGCGATAACCCTTGAGGAACCCCAGGTAGGTCAGGGCCAGGTGGCTGCCGTTGAGCAGCTTGATCTTCATCTCCTCATAGGGCGTGACGTCGTCGGTGAATTGCACGCCGACCTTTTCCCAGGCCGGCCGGCCGCTGACGAACTTGTCTTCCAGCACCCATTGCGCAAAGGGCTCGCAGACCACCGGCCAGGCGTCGTCGATGCCGTGCTGGTCGTGCAACTGCAGGCGGTGGGCGGTGCTGGTCATCGGCGTGATGCGGTCGACCATGGCATTGGGGAAGCTGACGTGGGTGGCGATCCAGTCGCGCAGGTCGGCGTCGCGCTGCCCGGCGAAGGCCAGCAGCGCCTTGCGGGTCACCGCGCCGTTGTGCGGCAGGTTATCGCAGGACATCAGGGTAAAGGCCGGGACCCCGGCCGCCCGGCGCTGGGCCAGGGCCGCGCAGAGAAAACCGAACACGGTCTGCGGCTGCTGCGGGTGGGCCAGGTCGTGCTGGATCTGCGGCAGGTGGGCCATGAACTCGCCGCTGCTGTCGTCGATGCAGTAGCCACCCTCGGTAATGGTCAGCGAGACGATGCGGATCTGCGGGCTGGCCAGTTTGTCGATCAGCGCCTGGGCGCCGTCTTCGGCCAGCAGCATCTCGCTAATGGCGCCGATCACCCGCACTTCGGCGGCATCGCTGTCGCCCAGCTCGAACAGGGTGAACAGGTAGTCCTGGCCGGCCAGGTCGTCGCGGGCGCGGCGGTCCTCGGCGCGCAGGCCGATTCCGCAGATGCTCCAGTCCAGGCCTTCGCCGGTGTTCATCAGGGCATCGGTGTAATAGGCCTGGTGCGCCCGGTGGAAACCACCCACGCCGATATGCACCATGCCTTGTCGGGTCTCGACCAGGTCGTAGGCGGGCAGGCGGACTTCAGGGGCCAGGTGGTGGAGGTTGTGTCGGTTCAGTTTCATCGTTCGGTTCTCGTTCAGGCGGCGGCGCGCAGCGGCCTGGCCACGGCCACGCCGTCGGCATCGAAGAGGTGGCAGTGCTCGGCGTCCAGGTTCAGGCTCAGCTGCTGGCCATAGGCGCTGGCCAGGTCGCCGCGGATGCGCATGGTCAGGGCCTCGCCGGAAGCGGTGACGACGTGGCAGAAGGTGTCGCTGCCCAGGCGTTCGCTAACGTCGGCGGTGACCTGCAGGGTGCAGTCGCCCGGCCGGGCCAGCTCCAGGTGCTCGGGACGAATGCCCAGGGTCACCGGGCTGCCGACGCTCAAGTGGGCGCCGCTCTGCGGCAGCTGGACGCGGGTGCCGGCCTCCAGCAGCACCTCGCAGCCCTGGCCATCGACCCGGCTCAGCCGGCCCTTGAGAAAGCCCATCTTCGGCGTGCCGAGGAAACCGGCGACAAACAGGTTGGCCGGGCTGTGGTACAGCTCCAGCGGCGAGCCCACCTGTTCCACGCGCCCGCCATTGAGCACCACCACCTTGTCGGCCAGGGTCATGGCTTCGACCTGGTCGTGGGTCACGTAGATCATGGTCGCCTGCAGCTCTTTATGCAGGCGCGCCAGCTCCAGGCGCATCTGCACCCGCAGCGCCGCGTCGAGGTTGGACAGCGGCTCGTCGAACAGGAAGATCTTCGGGTTGCGCACGATGGCCCGGCCAATCGCTACGCGCTGGCGCTGGCCGCCGGACAGCTGCTTGGGCTTGCGCTCGAGCATCGGCCCCAGTTCGAGGATGCGCGCCGCTTCGTCGACCTTCTGTTGCACCTCGGCTTTCGGCACGCCGGCCAGGTCCAGGGCGAAGGACATGTTCTTGCGCACGCTCATGTGCGGGTACAGGGCGTAGGTCTGGAACACCATGGCCAGGTCGCGCTTGGCCGGGCTGACCTCGGTGATGTCGCGGCCATCGAGCTCGATGGTGCCGCCGCTGACTTCCTCCAGGCCGGCGATCAGCCGCAGCAGGGTGGATTTGCCGCAGCCCGAGGGGCCGACGAAGACCACGAACTCCTTGTCGCGCACCTCCAGGTCGATGCCCTTGATGATGGAAAAACCTTCGAAGCCTTTTTGCAGATTGTTGATTTTCAGGTTGGCCATGACGAGCCTCCATGTTTCTGAATGTCGGTGTAGCCGCTGCCGCAGGCTGCGATAAGGCTCGAAGAGCCTTCCCGCGGTCTTGAAAAGCACGACCCCTTCGGGGCCGATCGCAGCCTGCGGCAGCGGCTACAGGGTTTTGATCAAGGTTTGGAGCAGCGTTGATCAAGGGGGGAGTTCGGTTTATTTCACGGCGCCGAAGGACAGGCCACGCACCAGTTGTTTCTGGCTGATCCAGCCGAAGATCAGGATCGGCGCGCAGGCCAGGGTCGAGACCGCCGAGAGCTTGGCCCAGAACAGCCCTTCGGGGCTGGAGTAGGAGGCGATCAGCGCGGTCAGCGGCGCGGCGTTGGACGAGGTCAGGTTCAGCGACCAGAACGCCTCGTTCCAGCACAGGATCAGCGACAGCAGCATGGTGGAGGCCAGCCCGCCCTTGGCGATCGGCAGCAGCACCCGGAGCATTTCCTGGCCCAGGGTCGCGCCGTCCAGGCGCGCGGCCTCGAGGATGTCCCGGGGGATGTCCTTGAAGTAGGTGTAAATCATCCAGACCACGATCGGCAGGTTGATCAGGGTGTAGATCGCGATCAGCGCGATGCGCGTGTCCAGCAGGCCAAAGCTCTTGGCCAGCAGGTAGATCGGCATCAGCACGCCCACCGGCGGCAGCATCTTGGTCGACAGCATCCACAGCAGGGTGCGCTTGGTGTTGCGGGTTTCGTAGAAGGCCATGGAGTAGGCCGCCGGTACCGCGATCAGCAGGCACAGGGCGGTGGCGCTGAAGGAGATCACCACCGAGTTCCAGGCGAAGGCGAAGTAGTTGCTGCGCTCGTTGATGTGCAGGTAGTTCTCCAGCGTCGGCGTGAAGATGAACTGCGGCGGCGTGGCAAAGGCGTCGATTTCACTCTTGAAGCTGGTCAGCAGCATCCAGAAGATCGGGAAGAAGATCAGGATCGCGATGGCCCAGGCCAGGGTGCCGAGCAGCAGGCTTTGCAGGCGGCGGGATTGTTGCAGGGTCATGGCGCGCACCTCAGGGCTTGTCAGTCAGGTTTTTGCCGAGCATCCGTACCAGGATGATCGCGGCGATATTGGCGATGACCACGGCGATCAGGCCGCCGGCCGAGGCCATGCCCACGTCGAACTGCACCAGCGCCTGGTTGTAGATCAGGTAGGCGAGGTTGGTCGAGGCGTAGCCCGGGCCACCGTTGGTGGTGGTGAAGATTTCGGCGAACACCGAGAGCAGGAAGATGGTCTCGATCATCACCACCACCGCGATCGGCCGCGCCAGGTGCGGCAGGGTCAGGTGCCAGAAGATCGCGATGGCCCCGGCGCCATCCAGGCGCGCGGCTTCCTTCTGTTCCTGGTCCAGCGACTGCATGGCGGTCATCAGGATCAGGATCGCGAACGGCAGCCACTGCCACGAGACAATGATGATGATCGACAGCAGCGGGTAGTGGGCCAGCCAGTCCACCGGCTGGGCGCCGAACAGCTTCCACAGCGCGGCGAGAATCCCCGACACCGGGTGGAAGATCAGGTTCTTCCAGATCAGCGCGCCCACCGTGGGCATGATGAAGAACGGCGAGATCAGCAGCACCCGGACAATGCCGCGGCCGAGGAACTCGCTGGCCTCCAGCAGGGCGCTGATCAGCACCCCGAACACCACGCTGATCAGCAGCACGCTGCCGACCAGCAACAGGGTGTTGGCGGCCCCGGGCAGGAAGCCCGAGTCGGTGAGGAAGTAGCTGAAGTTCTCCAGGCCGACGAACTGGTTCTCGCCGGGGTACAGCAGGTTGTAGCGGATCAGCGAGAAGTACAGGGTCATGCCCAGCGGCACGATCATCCACAGCAGCAACAGCGCCACCGAGGGGCTGACCAGGAACCAGCCGGGGTTGAGCAGGCGGCGCTTGCGCGCGGCCTGGGGTATTTGCAGATGAGCGTTGGCAGTCGAGGTATTCATGGCGATCACAACCGTTCAGGTACAGATGCGTTCCCTCCCGTAGGAGCGAGCTTGCTCGCGATCACGCCGAAGGCGTGGAAAGCATCGCGAGCAAGCTCGCTCCTACAGGTACAGGGATGGGCGATTTACTTGGGGTAGCCGGCGCGTTTCATTTCGCGTTCGGTGGTCTGCTGCGCGGCGGCCAGGGCCTGATCGACCGTGGTCTGGCCGATCAGCGCGGCGGAGAACAGCTTGCCGACCTGGGTGCCGATGGCCTGGAACTCGGGGATGGTCACCAGTTGGATACCGATGTAGGGCACCGGCTTGAGGGTCGGCCTGGTCGGGTCGGCGACTTTCAGCGATTCCAGGGTCACCCTGGCGAACGGCGCGGCCTGCATATAGGCCTCGCTGTAGGTGGAGGCGCGGGTGCCCGGCGGTACGTTGGCAATGCCGTCTTTCTCGGCGACCAGGGCCCCGTATTCCTTGGACGTGGCCCAGGTGGCGAAGGTTTGCGCGGCGTCCTTGGCCTTGGAACTGGTGGGGATCGCCAGCGCCCAGGAGTACATCCAGGCGCTGCCCTTGTCAGTCACCTGCTGCGGCGCGTAGGTAAAGCCGACGTGTTCGCTGACCTTGCTCTGCGCCTTGTCGGTGACGAAGGAGCCGGCGACGCTGGCGTCGACCCAGATCGCGCACTTGCCGCTGTTGAACAGCGCCAGGTTCTCGTTGAAACCATTGCTGGAGGCGCCGGGCGGGCCGGCCTTTTTCATGGTGTCGACGTAGAAGGCCAGGGCGTTTTTCCATTCCGGCCCGTTGAACTCCGGCTGCCACTGCTCATTGAACCAGCGCGCGCCGAAACCGTTGGCCAGGGTGGTGATCAGGGCCATGTTCTCGCCCCAGCCGGCCTTGCCGCGCAGGCAGATGCCGTACTGTTCCTGCTCGGGTTTGTTGAGTTTGCCGGCGAACTCGCCGATCTGTTCCCAGGTCGGGTGTTCGGGCATGACCAGGCCGGCGTCCTTGAACAGGTCGGTGCGGTAGTAGGTCATCGAGCTTTCGGCGTAGAACGGCAGGGCGTACAGCGTGCCCTTGGCCGACAGGCCTTCGCGTACCGAGGGGAAGATGTCCTGCAGGTCATAGGCGGCGGGCAGGTCCTGCATCGGTTGCAGCCAGCCCTTGGCGCCCCAGAGTGCGGCTTCGTACATGCCGATGGTCAGCACGTCGAATTGCCCGCCCTGGGTGGCGATGTCGGTGGTCAGGCGCTGGCGCAGCACGTTTTCTTCGAGCACCACCCAGTTCAGCTTGATGTCCGGATGCTCGCTCTCGAAGGCCTTCGAGAGTTTCTGCATGCGGATCATGTCGCTGTTGTTGACGGTGGCGATGGTCACGGTCTGGGCGCCGAGGCTGACGCCGCTTAAGGTCATGCAGGTGGTGACGAGCAGGGCTTTGATGCAGGGTTTCATCGTGCACTCCTCTTCCGGGCCCGGTGGGCGGCAGAAGGACGGTTATTGTTGTTGTGTCTTCCGGATGCAGGGAAGAATGTGGGCTGATTACAGCCCTCAACGACCGCGCTGACAAATCATCCCTGACACTTGAATCGATACTTTTTTGCACTGCGATGAAATCCTCCGCCCGGCGCAAGCCGCCATGGGCCAAGGATTCGCCCGTTCGGGCCGGGTAAAGCAGGGGAGATTGCGTATTGGTTTTTTTTGCCGCGGTGGCCTGGACCGGAGAACGGCGAGAAGGTGCCGATGAGAGCGGCGAAGCCCCGGTCGACCGGGGCTTCGCACTGAGGGGAGGGGTCAGAAGCTATAGGTGGCCGACATGATCGCCGCGCGCGCGTCGCCGTATTCGATGGCCGAGGAGCGTGTCGTCGAGCCGCTCTGCTGACGTACCCGTTCCACGTAGTCCTTGTCGAACAGGTTATTGACGTTCAGCTGCAGGTCGAGGTTGTGGTTGACCTTGTAGCCGAGCATGGCGTTGTGCACCCAGTAGGCGTCCAGCTTGGCGCGGGTGCTGGAGCTGACGTTGCGCTCGCTGACATAACGAGTGCCGTAACCCAGGGTCCAGCCGGCCGGTAGTTCATAGGTGGTCCACAGGTTGAGCGAGCGCGGCGGCGTGTTGCCCAGGGCCTGGCCCTTGCGCGCGATGCCCGAGGCGGTATTCGCCGCGTTGAGGATTTCGCTGTCGAGGAAGGTGTAGTTGGCGAACACATCCCACTGCTCGCTGACATGCCCGGTGACGCCGACTTCCACACCTTGCACCCGCTGCTTGCCGGCCAGTTGGGTCGAGCCGTCGGCCATGGTTTCCCGGGCGTTGCTCTTCTCTACGCGAAACAGCGCTCCGTCCAGTTCCAGGCGCTTGTCCAGCAGCTCCCACTTGGTGCCCAGTTCCCAGGTCTCGTTCTTCTCCGGCGCCAGGTCCTGGTTGCCCTTGCTCAAGCCGCCGCCGGTGGAGGCCAGGTTCTCGGCGGAAGGGTTGAAGGAATTGCCCCAGGCGGCATAGATGCGCCCGTTCTCGGTCGGCTTGAACACCAGCCCGGTGCGCGCACTGGCCTTGTTCGTGTCCGAGGCCAGGCTGTCGTTTTTCACATGGCTGGCCGAATACTTGTCGACATCGCCCTTGATCTTGTCGTAGCGCAGGCCGAGGTTGAGGTCCCAGCGCTCGCTCAGGGCGATGTTATCGAACAGGTAGTACGCCTGGCCCTTGAGGGTGGTTTCGGTATAGCCGCTGGTGGCCTTGTTGACCGGGCCGTTCCAGCGCCCGGGCGGGCTGCCCAGGGCATAGCCGTTGCGCGGATACAGGGCCGTGCTCAGGCCATGGTTGTAGGTCTTCAGGTCGAGGGTTTCCCGCGACAGTTCCAGGCCCGCCACCAGGTCGTGGCGCATGCCGGCGAACTCGAAGTCGCCGATCAGGTTGCTCTGGTTGATCCACATCTCGGTGGTGGCATCGCGCCCGTAGGCCTGGGGCCCGGCCGGGCGGTAGCGGCCCGCCGGCAGGCCACTGGTGTTGACATGGGACGCCGAGACGACGGTGTCGCGCGCGGTGCGGCTGTAGCGCGTGAGGTTCTGCAGGCGCAGGTGGTCGTTGAAGTCATGCTCGAAGTCGGCGGTGAAGGCGTTCTGTTCGATCTCTTCCTTGTCGAGGTTCTTCCAGCCGAAATAGGCATCGCGCTTGACCCCGGCCAGCTTCTTGCCGTCGAGCGCCGGCACGCCATAGTCCGGCAGGTTGTCGTCGCTCTGGTGGAAGGCGCTGAGGGTCAGCCGGGTGGCGTCGCTGAAGCCCAGGCGCAACGAGGGCGCGATGCCCCAGCGCTCGCGGTCGATTTTCTCGCGGCCGGGCACATCGTTCTGATGGCCCATCAGGTTGATCCGCACCGCGCTGTCCTGGCCGACACCTTCCAGCGGCTGGTTGCTGTCCAGCGTCAGGCGGTAGTAGTTATCGCTGCCGAGGCTGCCGCCGAGGCGGGTGAAGGCCTGGTTCTTGGGCTGCTTGCTGACCACGTTGATGCTGCCGCCGGTGGTGCCGCCGCCGCCGAACACCGAGTTGGGGCCCTTGATGACCTCCACCTGCTCGACGTTGAAGGTGTCGGAACGGTTGGTCTGCGCGCTGTCGCGCAGGCCGTCGATCTGCATGTTGCTGTTGGCCGAGAAGCCGCGGATGTTGATGCTGTCCCCCGAGCCGCCACCGCCTTCGCCGGCATTGAAGGTGATGCCGGACACGTTCGACAGCACCTGGCGCAGGCTCAGCGCCTGTTGTTCCTGGATCAGCTTGGGTGGCACCACGGTGATGGTCTGCGGGGTGTCCAGCAGCGGCGCCACGTACTTGGCGGAGGCCGAGCGTTCGGTGCGGGAACCGGGTTGCTCGGCCTCGACCTTGATGTTGTCCAGTTGCAGGGATTTCTGCCGTTCGCCGGCTTCGGCCGCGCCGGCGCAGGAGGCCAGGGCAAGGCCCAGGGTAGAGGCCAGCAGGCGATGTTGTGGCAAGGCAGATGGGGCTTTCGTTTGCATAAGAAACGCTCTCTTTTTGGTGAGAGTGAATCCTATTTGAGATTGATTGCTAAGAACGGCTGCGAGGGGGCTATTGCGGCTATCTCGCGAAATTTAGGACGTTTCTAGAGGGAGCCCAGTAAAAGTCACTACTGGGTATCGGACGTATGCTGCACTTTAGATAAAAGCGCTCTGGCTTTTTACCGGTCACTGCCTAAGATGACCGGCCATCTCTTTATGCAGGAAGCCGTTCAGCGCGATGTCGGAAAAAGACACCATCTCCATGCAACTGGTGCGCGAAGCGCTGCTGCAAAGCTGCGCCCCGGGTGCCGCCAGCGATGAAGTGCTGCTCAAGGCCGGTATCGACCCGGCCCGGCTGGATGTCAGCGCCGCCCGCGTGCCCGCGCTGGCCTATGCCCGGCTGTGGCGCCTGCTGGCCCGGCGCACGGACGACGAGTTTTTCGGCATGGACCCGCGCAAGCTCAAATCCGGCAGCCTGGCGTTTCTCTGTCGCACCGCCATGGCCCGGCAGAATCTGGCCGCGGGACTGGAATCCGGGCTGGCGTTCCTGTCGCTGATGCTCGAACAACTGCCGGCCCAACTGGTGCGCCAGCAGAGCCTGGCGGAGATCGTCCTGCTGGAGGATGAGCAGGCGCCGCGCCGCGCCTTCACCTATTTCACCTACTGGATGATCGTCCACGGTGTGGCCTGTTGGCTGGCCGGGCGGCGCATCCCGATCCTGGCCATCGAGCTGCGCTGCCCGGAGCCGGATTTCTGCGACGACTACCAGGTGATGTTCTCGCAGAACCTGCGTTTCGACCGACCCCGCACGCGGATGATCATTGCCGCCGACTGCCTGGATTTGCCGATCAAGCGCAGTGACGAGGAGCTCAAGCGCTTCCTGGCCCAGGCGCCGGCCAACATCCTGGTCAAATACCGCGACCCGCAGAGCCTGGCCAGCCGCATCAAGCATGACCTGCGCCAGCTGCCCGCGGCCCAGTGGCCGGAGACCGAGAGCCTGGCCCACAGCCTGTGCATGTCGGCCTCGACCCTGCGCCGCCGCCTGGCGGAAGAAGGGCAGACCTACCAGGGCCTCAAGGACGGGGTGCGCAAGGAGCTGGCGATCGCCTGGCTGGCCGAGCCGCAGATCAGCTTCACGGAAATCGCCAGCCGCCTGGGCTTCGCCGACGCCAGCTCGTTCTACAAGGCCTTTCGCAAATGGTCCGGTTCCAACCCCGGGCACTATCGCAGCCTGATCCTCAACGACCCGACCTGAGCGCCTCCCTGCGGCCGCTGTCAGGCTGCGATCAACCGGAACGGTCGCAAAGGCGTGCAGAGCGGTGTCTCTGATGCACCGCGTCAAGGCTGATAGCGAGTCCTGCGGCCTCGATCGCAGCCTGCGGCAGCGGCTACGGGAAACCTGGGTAGCCGCTGCCGAGCAGCGCGAGGCTGCAATCGGCAACGCAGTTGCCGCAAACCTGAGCTTGCGGTGCGTCAGGCAGAACGCGTCGCCCGGCTTGCGACCGCTGCGCGGTCGAACGCAGCCTCGCAGCCTCGCAGGCTCGGCAGCGGCTACAGGGGCTTGATCGCCATGGGATTCTTGGCCAAACCAGTCACGCAACTTGAAAGCTTTGACCATTGTCCCGCCCGGGCCGCGGCGCCAGTATTTGCCCGATGTCTTTGTGGTTCCCATTGGTTCCCATCCTAATAAGAACAGCGAGGGATTCTGGCAATGCGCGATTACCTGTCTGCCACGGCACACTTCAATTATCAGCACACCGTCGACGCGGCCCTGCACGGCTCCTTGTCGGCCCTCAATGCCTGCGTCGAATGCTGTGACCGGCACGCCTTGCCGGGGCGCATCGCGCTGTTCTGGGAGGGCCGCGACGGTAGTAGCGCGACCTACACCTTCAGCGAGTTGCAGGACCAGGCCGCGCGTTTCGCCAACTTCCTGCTGGCCCAGGGCGTGGGCCAGGGCGACAAGGTCGCCGGCCTGCTGCCGCGCAACGTCGAACTGTTGATTGCGGTACTCGCCACCTGGCGCATCGGCGCGGTCTACCAGCCGCTGTTCACCGCCTTCGGCCCCAAGGCCATCGAACACCGCCTGGGCAGTTCCGGGGCCAAGGTGGTGGTGACCGACGCGGTCAACCGGCCAAAGCTCGCTGAAGTGGCGGACTGCCCGACCATCGTCACGGTCGCGGGCGCCAAGGGCCAGGGCATCGTCCGCGGCGACTTCAGTTTCTGGGCCGAGCTGGGCAATTACCCGGCGCAGTGCGAGCCCGTGCTGCTGACCGGCGAAGACCCGTTCCTGCTGATGTTCACCTCCGGCACCACCGGCCCGTCCAAAGCCCTGTACGTGCCGCTCAAGGCCATCGTCGCGTTCCAGAGCTACACCCGCGACGCCGTCGACCTGCGCCCCGAAGACGCGTTCTGGAACGTCGCCGACCCGGGCTGGGCCTATGGCATCTACTTCGGCGTCACCGGCCCGCTGGGCCTGGGCCACCCGATCACCTTCTACGATGGGCCCTTCACCCTGGAAAGCACCTGCCGGGTGATCAATAAGTACGGGATCAGCAACCTCACCGGTTCGCCGACCGCGTATCGCCTGCTGATCGCCGGCGGCGACGAGTTCGCCCGCTCGATCAAGGGCAAGCTGCGCATCGTCAGCAGCGCTGGCGAGCCGCTGAACCCGGAGGTGATCCGCTGGTTCGCCGACAACCTCGGCGTGGTGATCCACGACCATTACGGCCAGACCGAGCTGGGCATGGTCCTGTGCAACCACCACGGCCTGGAGCACCCGGTGCATGTCGGCGCGGCCGGTTTCGCCTCGCCGGGCCACCGCATCGTGGTGCTTGACGAGCAGCACCAGGAACTCTCGGTCGGCCAGCCGGGGATCCTCGCCATCGACCGCAGCCAGTCGCCGATGTGCTGGTTCAACGGTTACCACGGCGTGGTGACCAAGGCCTTCGTCGGCAACTACTACCTCAGCGGCGACACCGTGGAGTTGAACCCGGACGGCAGCATCAGCTTCGTCGGGCGCAGCGACGACGTGATCACCACCTCCGGTTACCGGGTCGGCCCGTTCGATGTCGAAAGCGCGCTGATCGAGCACCCGGCGGTGGTCGAGGCGGCGGTGATCGGCAAGCCCGATCCGGAGCGCACTGAGCTGGTCAAGGCCTTCGTCGTGCTCAGCCCGCAGTACCGCGCCGCGCCGGAGCTGGCCGAAGAGCTGCGCCAGCATGTGCGCAAGCGCCTGGCCGCGCACTCGTACCCCCGTGAAATCGAATTTGTCAGCGAATTGCCGAAAACCCCAAGCGGCAAGTTGCAGCGCTTCATCCTGCGCAACCAGGAAATCGCCAAGGCTCAAGAGGCCGCGGCGCACAAGGCTTCGGCCTGAATTACCCAGGAACTCATGATGCACATCGAAAACAAGGTTTTTCTCATCAGCGGCGGCGCTTCCGGTCTCGGTGCGGCCACCGCGCAGATGCTGGTCAAGGCCGGCGCCCAGGTGATGCTGGTGGATCTCAACGCCGAAGCTGTCGCGGCCCAGGCGCGCCAGCTCGGTTGCCAGAGCACGGTCGCCGATATTACTGACGAAGCGGCCGCCGAAGCGGCGGTGCAGGCCACTCTCAAGGCGTTCGGCGGCTTGCACGGGCTGGTCAACTGCGCCGGCATCGTGCGCGGAGAGAAGATCCTCGGCAAGCACGGCCCCCATGCCCTGGCCAGCTTCAGCCAGGTGATCAACGTCAACCTGATCGGCAGCTTCAACCTGATGCGCCTGGCCGCGGCGGCGATTGCCGAAGGCGAGCCGAACGCCGACGGCGAGCGCGGGGTGATCATCAACACCGCCTCGGCGGCGGCCTTCGACGGACAGATCGGCCAGGCCGCCTATGCCGCGTCCAAGGGTGCCATCGCCAGCCTGACCCTGCCGGCCGCCCGCGAGCTGGCGCGCTTCGGCATCCGGGTGATGACCATCGCCCCGGGCATTTTCGAAACCCCGATGATGGCCGGCATGAGCGACGAAGTCCGCGCTTCCCTGGCCGCCGGAGTGCCGTTCCCGCCACGCCTGGGCAAGCCGGACGAGTACGCCGCGCTGGTCGGGCATATCATTAACAACAGCATGCTCAATGGCGAGGTGATCCGTCTCGACGGCGCCTTGCGCATGGCAGCCAAGTAAAGAGGATTGATCATGAACCAGGATCCGATCGTTATCGTCAGCGCCGTCCGCACCCCCATGGGCGGCTTCCAGGGCGAACTGAAAAGCCTGACCGCGCCGCAGCTCGGCGCCGCCGCTATCAAGGCCGCGGTGGAGCGCGCCGGGGTGGCCAGCGACAGCGTCGATGAAGTGCTGTTCGGCTGTGTGCTGCCGGCCGGTCTCGGCCAGGCGCCGGCCCGTCAGGCGGCGCTGGGCGCCGGGCTGGACAAGGCCACCCGCTGCACCACCCTGAACAAGATGTGCGGCTCCGGCATGGCCGCGACCATCGCCGCCCACGACATGCTGCTGGCCGGCAGCGCCGAGGTGGTGATCGCCGGCGGCATGGAAAGCATGTCCAACGCGCCTTACCTGCTGGACCGTGCCCGCAGCGGCTACCGCATGGGCCACGGGCGGGTGCTCGACCACATGTTCCTCGACGGCCTCGAAGACGCCTACGACAAGGGCCGCCTGATGGGCACCTTCGCCGAAGACTGCGCCGAGACCAACGGCTTCAGCCGCGAAGCCCAGGATGCCTTCGCCGTGGCCTCGCTGACCCGCGCCCAGCAGGCGATCAAGGACGGCAGCTTCAAGGCGGAAATCGTGCCGCTGCAGGTCACCGTCGGCAAGGAACAGCAGACCATCAGCGACGACGAACAGCCGCCCAAGGCCAGGCTGGACAAGATCGCCGCGCTGAAACCGGCGTTCCGCGACGGCGGCACCGTCACCGCGGCCAACTCCAGCTCGATCTCCGACGGCGCCGCGGCCCTGGTGCTGATGCGCCGTTCCGAGGCGGAAAAACGTGGCCTCAAACCGCTGGCGGTGATCCACGGTCACGCGGCGTTCGCCGATACCCCGGGGCTGTTCCCTGTAGCCCCAGTCGGCGCGATCAAGACGCTGCTGAAGAAAACCGGCTGGTCCATCGACCAGGTCGAGCTGTTCGAAATCAACGAAGCCTTTGCCGTGGTCAGCCTGGTCACCATGCAGAAGCTGGAAATCCCCCACGACAAGGTCAACGTCCACGGCGGCGCCTGTGCCCTGGGCCACCCGATCGGCGCGTCCGGCGCGCGGATCCTGGTGACCCTGCTCTCGGCCCTGCGCCAGCAAGGCCTGAAGCGCGGCGTCGCGGCCATCTGCATCGGCGGCGGCGAAGCCACGGCCATGGCCGTCGAATGCCTGTATTAAGGAATCACCATGCTGCCTAATGACGAACAACAGCAGATCAGCGACGCGGCCCGGCAGTTCGCCCAGGAACGCCTGAAGCCGTTCGCCGCCGAATGGGACCGCGAGCATCGCTTCCCCCGCGAGGCCATCGGCGAGATGGCCGGGCTGGGCTTCTTCGGCATGCTGGTACCGGAGCAGTGGGGCGGTTGCGACACCGGTTACCTGGCCTATGCCATGGCCCTGGAAGAGATCGCCGCCGGCGACGGCGCCTGCTCGACCATCATGAGCGTGCACAACTCGGTGGGGTGCGTGCCGATCCTCAAGTTCGGCAACGACGAGCAGAAGGAGCGTTTCCTCAAGCCCCTGGCCAGCGGCGCCATGCTCGGCGCCTTCGCCCTGACCGAACCCCAGGCCGGCTCCGACGCCAGCAGCCTGAAAACCCGCGCGCGGCGGGAGGGCGAGCATTACGTGCTCAACGGCTGCAAGCAGTTCATCACCTCCGGGCAGAACGCCGGGGTGGTGATCGTGTTCGCGGTGACCGACCCGGCGGCCGGCAAGCGCGGCATCAGCGCCTTTATCGTGCCCACCGACTCGCCGGGCTACAGCGTCGCGCGGGTGGAAGACAAGCTCGGCCAGCACGCCTCAGACACCTGCCAGATTCTCTTCGAGGACGTGAAGGTGCCGCTGGCCAACCGCCTGGGCGAGGAGGGCGAGGGCTACAAGATCGCCCTGGCCAACCTCGAAGGCGGTCGCGTGGGCATCGCCTCGCAATCGGTGGGCATGGCCCGCGCGGCCTTCGAAGCCGCCCGTGACTACGCCCGCGAGCGGCAGAGCTTCGGCAAGCCGATCATCGAGCATCAGGCGGTGGCTTTCCGCCTGGCGGACATGGCCACCCAGATCGCCGTGGCGCGGCAGATGGTGCACTACGCCGCGGCCCTGCGCGACAGCGGCAAACCGGCGCTGGTGGAGGCGTCGATGGCCAAGCTGTTCGCCTCGGAAATGGCCGAGAAGGTCTGTTCCGCCGCCTTGCAAACCCTGGGCGGCTATGGCTACTTGAACGACTTTCCGCTGGAGCGCATCTACCGCGACGTGCGGGTCTGCCAGATCTACGAAGGCACCAGCGACATTCAGCGCATGGTCATTTCGCGCAACCTCTGACTTTTAGCAGGAGCTGATCCATGAGTTACGAAACCATTCTGTTGGAGATCAAGGACCGCGTCGGCCTGATCACCCTCAATCGCCCGCAGGCGCTGAACGCCCTCAACGCGCAGATCGTCAGTGAAGTGAACCAGGCCCTGGACAGCCTGGAAGCCAATCCTCAGATCGGCTGCATCGTCCTCACCGGCTCGAAGAAGGCCTTCGCCGCCGGCGCCGACATCAAGGAAATGGCCGAGCTGACTTACCCGCAGATCTACATGGACGACCTGTTCAGCGACAGCGACCGGGTGGCCAACCGGCGCAAGCCGATCATCGCCGCGGTCAACGGTTTTGCCCTGGGCGGTGGCTGTGAACTGGCGTTGATGTGCGACTTTATCCTGGCCGGCGACAACGCCAAGTTCGGCCAGCCGGAAATCAACCTTGGCGTGCTGCCGGGCATGGGCGGCACCCAGCGCCTGACCCGCGCCGTGGGCAAGGCCAAGGCCATGGAAATGTGCCTGACCGGGCGTTTTATCGATGCGGTGGAAGCCGAGCGTTGCGGCATCGTCGCACGCATCGTGCCGGCCGATGAGCTGTTGGACGAGGCGTTGAAAGTCGCGGCACTGATCGCCGGCAAATCGGTGCCGGTGAGCATGATGATCAAGGAAAGCGTGAACCGCGCCTTCGAAGTCAGCCTCTCGGAAGGCGTGCGTTTCGAGCGCCGGGTGTTCCATGCGGCCTTCGCCACCGAGGATCAGAAGGAAGGCATGGCGGCGTTTATCGCCAAGCGCGAGGCGCAGTTCAAGGACAAATAGTCCGGGCTGTTGCTCGTCATAAAAAATCGCAGCCTTGGCTGCGATTTTTTTGTGTGGTGTTTGTACGGAAGCTATCGCGGGTAGCGCGTGTGCCTGTAGCCGCTGGCGCAGCCTGCGATCGAGGCCGAAGGACTCGCTGTCGGCCTTGACGCGGTTCATCTACCGAACCGCGTTGCCCGCCTTGCGACCGTCCCGGTCGATCGCAGGCTGCGCCAGCGGCTACATCGGTTGGCGGGGGTTGAAATGCTTTCGCGGGCAAGCCTCGCTCCTACGGGGTTGTGTTGTTTGCGTCATAGCGATCAACACGCGCGCCTGTAGGAGCGAGGCTTGCCCGCGAAGCTTTTGGGGTCACACCAGATAATGCTTCAACTCCCGGGCGATCAGCATGCGCTGGATCTCGCTGGAGCCTTCGTAGATCTGGGTGATCCGCGCGTCCCGGTAGTAGCGCTCCACCGGGTAGTCCTCGAGGTAGCCGTAGCCGCCGTGGATCTGGATCGCCGAGGAGCAGACCTTCTCGGCCATTTCCGAGGCGAACAGCTTGGCCTGGGAGGCTTCCGACAGGCACGGCTGGCCGGCGCTGCGCAGGCGCGCGGCATGCAGGATCAGCAGGCGCGCGGCGTTGAGGCGGGTGTGCATGTCGGCCAGCAGGTTGGCGATGCTCTGGTGCTCGATGATCGGCTTGTCGAACTGCACCCGCTCGCGGGCGTAGGCCAGCGCCGCTTCGAACGCGGCACGGGCGATGCCCAGGGCCTGGGCGGCGATGCCGATGCGGCCGCCTTCGAGGTTGGACAAGGCGATGGCCAGGCCCTTGCCGCGCTCGCCCAGCAGGTTGGCTTCGGGGACGGTGCACTGGTTGAAGGTCACCGCGCAGGTGTCCGAGGCGCGGATGCCCATCTTGTGTTCGCTGCGGTCAACCACGAATCCCGGGGTGTCGGTGGGCACCAGGAACGCCGACAGGCCTTTCTTGCCCAGCTCGGGATCGGTCACCGCGAAGACGATGGCCAGCTTGGCGCGCCGGCCGTTGCTGACGAACTGCTTGGCGCCGTTGATCACCCACTGGCCGTCCTTGAGTTCGGCGCGGGTGCGCAGGTTGTGGGCTTCGGAGCCGGCCTGGGGTTCGGTCAGGCAGAAGCAGCCGATCGCCTGGCCGCTGGCCAGGTCCGCCAGCCAGGTCTGTTTCTGTTCCGTGCTGCCGTAGTTGAGGATCGGCCCGCAGCCCACCGAGTTGTGGATGCTCATCAGCGCACCGGTGGCGCCGTCGCCGGCGGAGATCTCTTCCACCGCCAGGGCGTAGGCCACGTAGTCGACGTAGGTGCCGCCCCATTCCTCGGGCACCACCATGCCCAGCAGGCCCAGTTCGCCCATCTTCGCCACCAGGGTGTCGTCGATCCAGCCGGCCTTTTCCCAGGCCTGGGCATGGGGGGCGATTTCACCGCGGGCGAAGTCCCGGGCCATGTCGCGGATCATCACCTGCTCTTCGCTCAATTCAATGTCGTGCATGGCTCAGCTCCGGCTGGGGTCGAAAGCGCTGAAGAAACTCGCCACATGCGCGGCGTCCAGCGCCTGCAGGGTCGGTGGGTTCCAGCGTGGGTTCTTGTCTTTGTCGATCAGCAGGGCGCGCACGCCCTCGATCAGGTCGCCGCGCTCGAACCACTGGCGGTCCAGGTGCAGCTCCAGGGCGAAACACTGTTCCAGGCTCAACTGGCGGCCGCGTCGGAGCATTTCCAGGGTCACGGCCATGGCCAGGGGCGAGCGGGTCGACAGCAGGTCGGCAGTGCTGGTGGCCCATTCATGAGTATCGCCCAGGGTCACTTCGCGCAGTTGCTGCACGATGCTCGGTACATCGGCCTGGGCAAAGAAGTGGTCGATGGCCGGGCGCAGCGCCGCCAGTGGCGCGTCCGGCAGTTGCTGCACTCCGAGCTTGGCCAACAGGCCTTGCAGATCCTTGAGCGGGGTGTCGTGCCATTGCAGGCTGTCGAGGCGCTGGTCCAGCAGGCTCAGTTGGTCGCTCTCCAGGTACCAGTCCGCCAGCCCGCAGTACAGGGCGTCGGCGGCGCGGATCTGCACGCCGCTGACCCCCAGGTAGATGCCCAGCTCGCCGGGAATGCGCGACAGGAAATAACTGCCGCCGACATCCGGGAAATAACCGATGCCGACTTCCGGCATCGCCAGGCGGCTGCGCTCGGTGACCAGCCGCAGGTCGGCGCCCTGGACCAGGCCCATGCCGCCGCCGAGGACAAAACCGTCCATCAGCGCCAGCACCGGCTTGCGGTAACGGTGGATCGCCAGGTCCAGCGCGTATTCCTCGACGAAGAATTCCTCGTGCAGGGTCTGGCCGTTCTGGTAGCTGTCGTACAGGGTACGGATATCGCCGCCGGCGCAGAAGGCTTTTTCGCCGGCGCCGCGCAGGACCACCGCGTGCACCTGCGGGTCCTGGGCCCAGGCATCGAGCTGGCGTTGCAGGGTGCGCACCATGCCGAGGGTGATGGCATTGAGGCCGGCGGGGCGGTTGAGGGTCAGGTGACCGATATGGTTGCGGACTTCGGCCAGCACGTCCTGTGGCGAGGCCTCGACCGACGTGGCGCCGGTGTCTCGCGTGGCCTGGGATGGAGCCTGAGCAGTCATCACTAACTCCCTGCTTTTATTGTTCTTTATAGGTGTGTTCGCGCGCGAACGATGAGGGATCGTAACAGTGCAAATTTGCCATGTACAACCGGGATAACTGCAGGTTGGCTGTGCATTTTTGCATGGGCGCGCGGGACTCGCGACAGCGCCGCCCATGGCCTGCCTTCAACGCCCGGAACACTTGAACAGCACGCTCTGGCTGGCCCGCAGCCGCTCCTCGCAGCCCAGGGGTTGCAGCTGCGCGCGGTCCCGGTCCAAGTCCTTGGCCCGGCGCGCCAGGTAGAAGGCGCCGCTGGCGGGCAACTCCGCGAGGTCCTTGACCCGCCGCGCCTGCCCCGCGCTGTAGAACTCCCCTGAATAGGAGCGCCGCCCCCAGTAGTACAGCGGCGCGGCCTCGGTCGCTTGCAGGTCGCTCCAGGCCCGGGCCAGGGCTTGCTGGTTCTGTGGGCGCTGGAAGGTTCCGCCCTCGACCACCGCGACCGTCATCCCCAGGGGCAGGGCCAGCGCCAGGCCGGCCACCAGTTTGCCGGGGGCGTTCAAGCGCGTGCGCAGGGCCAGCGCCAGCAGCAGGCACCAGGCGGGCAGGGCGGGCAGCACATAGGTCCAGAGGATGTTGCCGGAGAAGGTGAAGAACAGCGGGGTGGTGAGCGCCCACAGGCTGATGAAGCTCAGGCTGGGACGCATGCCCGCCTGCTGCCGATAGACCCCGTACAGCAGGGGCAGGAACAGGCTCCAGGGGAACAGCGCCAGCAGCAGGTCCAGCCAGATGCTGCCGGTCGGGCGGGCATGGGCGCTGCCATACAGGTCGCCGGCCCAGTCGCTGATCACATAGCGTTTCCAGTGTTCGCCCACCAGGAAGTAATCGAGAAACCCGGGGCTGCGCAGTTCGGTCCATACATACCAGGGCAGCGCCACCAGCAGCATCAGCGCCAGGCCGCTGAACCAGGGCAGGGCCCGGAGGGCGCGCCATTGTTTGTTCAGCAAGGTCCAGAGCCCCGCCTGGACGCCCATCAGCACCAGCGCCAGCGGTCCCTTGGCCAGCAGCCCCAGGCCGAGGCCGAAGTAGCCGGCCAGGGCCCAGGCCCGGTCGCCATGCACGGTGCCGCGCCAGAAGCCATAACCGGCCAGCAACACGGCGAAGCCCAGGGCCGGATCGGTCAGCACCACACCCGCCGAGACCAGGCCCAGGCTGGAGCTGGAAAACAGGATGGCCGCCACCAACCCTGTGCGTTCGTCGTATTCCTCGCGGGCGAAGCGGATGACGATCAGGCAACTGCCGACATGCAGCAGCCAGGCGGGCAAGCGCGCGGCGAACTCGTTGATGCCCAGTAACTGCATGCCCAGGGCCTGGGTCCAGAAGGCCAGCGGCGGCTTGCCCCAGAAAGGCACGCCGTAGTCGAACATTGGGGTTACCCAGTCGTCGAGTTCGAGCATCTTGCGCGCCATTTCGGCGTAGCGCGCTTCCGAGGTATCCATCAGGGGGTAAAGGCCGAGGGTCATCAGGCGCAGGCCCAGGATGCCGAGCAGCAGCCACCACAGGTGGCGGGTTGAAAGGTTGTTCATCGGATCTCGTCTTGTTCGTTGGACTGCACGCTGGGCGGTGCTTCCAGCCGCCGGGGAAAACCGCCAAAGGTGCTGCGCAGGAAATACAGGGGGCGGCGCTTGACCTCGACCAGCGTGGCGCCGATGTACTCGCCGACCATGGCGATTCCCACCAGGGCCAGGGCCAATGCGCCGAGGATCAGGTGATGCACGTCGAAGGCCTCGATCAGCCACTGGCGCAGCAGGTAGCCGCCGGTCAGCAGCAGGGCCGCCAGGCTGAGCACGCTGAACCAGCGCAGGGGTTTGCGGGAGAACGCCAGCACGCCTTCCATGGCCAGGTCCACCAGTGCCATGGGGCTCCATTTGGACTCACCGGCGCCGCGGCGCGCCCGTTCGTAGGGGATTTCCACGCTCTTGAAGCCCAGCCAGTTGACCAGGCCTTTCATCAGGGTGGCGCGCTCGGGCATGGCGCGCAGCGCGTGCAGGGGCGCGGCGCCGATCAGGCGAAAGTCGCTGACGTCCGGTGGCACCGGGTACTTGTCCACCAGCAGGTTCATCAGCTTGTAGTAGAGCCGGGCGCTCAGGCGCTTGCCCGCGGTGTCGCTGCGCCGGTCGCTGCGCTGCATGTTGACGATGTCGTTGCCGGCCAGCCATTGGCGGACCATCAGCGGAATCAGTTCCGGCGGGTCCTGCAAGTCGGCATCGATAAACAGCAGCGCATCGCCGGTGGCATGATCGAGCCCGGCGGACATCGCCGACTCCTTGCCGAAGTTGCGACTCAAGTTGAGGCAACGTACAGCGGGCATGTGGCAGAACGCTTCCAATAAGTCGCAACTGCCATCCTGGCTCCCGTCATTCACATACAATACTTCGTAAGTTACCGGAAGTGTCTGCATCACCAACATCAGGCGGCGATGAAACTCGGGCAGGACATGAGCTTCGTTATAACAGCAGATAATAACGCTGAGCATGTCGTGCGTGTCTGGTTGAACGCAACTAGGCAACTTCATTTTTAAAAGTCCAGGTTCGGTTTATCCAGTAACTGACCAGGGTCAGGCAGAGGGTGCTGAGCACTTGCATCAGCAATGGCGAGTCAGGTTCGAAGCGCAGCAAAAACAGCATCAGCAAGGCATTGCCGAGGTTGTAACCAGCGGCCGTCAGGCAGAACCGCAGGGCCTGATCCGCCCTGGCCTGGCGGTCCGCCCGGGAGAAGGTCCAGCGCCGGTTGCCCTGGTAGCTGACCCAGGTGCCCAGGCCGGCCCCCAGCAGGCTCGCCAGCAGCGCCGGCATGCACGCGAGCAGGGCCAGGAACAACGCGTAGTGACTCAAGGTGGCGAGAACGCCGACCAGGGCATATCGGGAAAGTTGCTGCAGATAATGATTGAAGGAGGTTTTTAATGATTGCGACATCGACAATTCCCAGAATGGCGAGCCCGTTAATTCTTCGAGGAGTTGTGTCGAGGTTAAGTGGGGTTTTTGTGAAAATATTGTTTGTCGGGTCGGGGAAGATATTTCACGAAGTAACCTGACAAATAAGACATTATTTGTACGGCGTCAGTAAAGTCGCGGTGTTGCCGGAGTTGGAAACAACTAAGCTTACTGCAACATGTCGTGGCTGTTATCCAGCTGTCAGCTTGTCATGGTCAGTCCCGGGCAAGAGTTGAAAACCTGGTTCGATGGCCGAGGCTCGCTACAATGGCGCTCGACTTTCGTGACCCAGAGGCAACATGGACATCGACCTGGCCCGCACCTTTTTGCAAATCGTCCGCAGCGGCAGCCTGATCGCCGCGGCCGAACGCCTGCACCTGACCCAGACCGCGATCAGCGCCCGGGTGCAGAACCTCGAAGGCCAGCTCAACTGCAAGCTGTTCGTGCGCAACCGCGCCGGAGCCCGGCTGACCGCCGACGGCGAGGCGTTCATCGTCTACGCCAACCAGCTGGTGCAGACCTGGGAAGCCGCCCAGCGCGACCTGCCGCTGCTGGCCGGTTATCGCAACGTGCTGCACATCGGCGGTGAAGTCAGCCTGTGCAACCCGCTGATGCTCAACTGGGTAAGGCGCTTGCGCCAGGCGATTCCCAGCCACGCGGTGCGCAGCCAGATCGCCGAGGGCGCGAGCCTGCAACGCCAGCTGGAACTTGGCGTGCTGGACGCCGCGCTGGTGTTCCAGCCGGTGTACGGGCCGGGGTTGCAGGTCGAGCAGTTGCTGGAGGAAAAGCTGATCCTGGTGCGCCTGGCCGGCAAACCCGAGCCTTATGTGTACATCGACTGGGGCGAGGATTTCCGCCGCCAGCACGACGCGGCGCTGCCGGACCAGGCCAAGGCCGCGGTGGGTTTCAACCTCGGGCCGCTGGCCTTGCAGTTCATTCTCGAAGGCGGTGGCAGCGGCTACTTCCGCACCCGGGTGGTGCAAAGCTACCTAGACAGCGGCGTGCTGGAACGGGTGGAAAAGGCCCCGGAATTCAACTTCCCGACCTACCTGCTGTACGCCCGCGAACGGGATTCGGCGCAGCTGCAGCAGGCCTTCGAGGTGCTGCGCGAAGTCATCGCCAGCGACACTGACTGGTCGCAGCGCTGGGATCCGATGATCTGAGTCGTAAAACGCGGCGCCTGGATTTACGACCGCTTCGCGCTCGAGCGCAGCCTGCGGCAGCGGCTACAGGAATCACAGCGCCGCTGTAGCCCTGTAGCCGCTGCCGAGCCCGCGAGGCTGCGATCGGCAACGCAGTTGCCGCAAAACCTGGGTTCGCGATCTGTCCGGATAACCCGATCACACCCGCGGCGCCAACACCTCGCCAATACTGCGCCGGCGCGCATGGGCCTCACTGGCGTGGATCAGTTGTTCCAGATCTTGCGGGGTGACATCGAAGAATTCCTGCATTTCATCCAGCGCCAGCTTCAGGTCGGCGGCGGTGATGGCCTGGGTATCGCTCGGCGGATGGTCGGCGGGCAATTGGGTCGCGGGTTCGCTCTGGCCCTTGGGGTAGCGGATGCGGGTCAGGTTGTTGTAGGCCAGGGCGCTGAGCAACAGGCACAGGGCCGCCAGCATCACCGGGCCGAGGGCCTGCCAGTCGAGGGCGATGGTGGCCGGGTCGGCCAGCACCATCGTCAGGGCCACGGCGCCGGCCGGCGGATGCAGGCAGCGCAGCCAGCACATCAGCACCAGGGACATGCCGGCGGCCAGGCAGGCGCTGCCCAGGGTGCGCCCGAGCACATGGGCCACCAGCAACGCCAGGACGGCGGCGCACAGGTAGCCGCCGAGGATCGACCAGGGTTGCGCCAGCGCCCCCGACGACACCGCGAACAGCAGCACCGCCGAAGCCCCCAGCGGCCCGATCAGGTGCAGCGCCACCTCCATGCCGAACACCCGGCCGCACAACCAGACACTGAACAGCGTGCCCAAGGCCATGCCGATCGCGGCGCGGCTCCATTCCGAGGGGCGGGTATTGATGGCGGCGGGTTTCCAGCGAGCGAGCATGACGAAGCGATCCAATTCCGGTTCTGCGGGCAAAAAGAAGGGCTTGTCTGGAGCACCAGAAAGCCCTGAAACGTTCCAACATTTGGGGGGAGGAACCGGCACAGTGTGCCGATCAAACCAAGCGCCTACAAATTCATAATAATGCTGTTTAAGTGCATTATTTTTGTACTGTGGCGGCCTGGGCCACCCGCCGTCCGCTCATGAAACACAGCAGGCCGCCCAAGGCGGTCAAGCTGCTCAGGGCATAGAACATGGTCGGCGCCGGGGTATGCACCAGCAGGTAGCCACAGATCACCGGGCTCAAGGCGCCGCCCAGGGCCGCGAGGTTCTGCGCGCCGTAATAGCTGCCGCGCAGGGCCTCGGGGGCCAGGGTGTCGATGAACAGGAATTCCGCCGGGTAGATGATCATCTCGCCAAGGGTGAAGACGAACATCGCCAGGCACCAGCCCAGCAGGCTGTCGGCCAGGCTGAAGCCGATCAGGCCGAGGATGAACAGGCTGGTGCCGACGGCGATCCAGTAGCGCAGCTGTTCGCGCTTGAGGAAACGGCCGATCTGGTACTGCAGCAGGATCACGCTGATGGCGTTGCAGGCCAGCAGGGCGGCCATGGTGTCGAGGGCGCTTTTCGCGTCTTCGGTGACCAGCAGGTACTGCGACAGGTACAGGGTGAAGCGCCCATGGACGATGGTGCTGAGCAGGCAGCCGCAGGTGAACATGATCAGCGTGCGGTCGTTTTTCAGGGTCACCAGGGTGTCGAGGAAACTCTGCGGCTTGCTCAGCGAGGGCAGGCCCGGCGTGGCTGGAATGCCGCGCATCAGCAGGGTGCTGAGAAAGGCAATGGCACCGGCGATCAGGAACGGTGCCAGCGGCAGGTGCCCGGCGATCACCACGCCGAGCATGGGGCCGGTGGCGTAGCCGATATTGGTCAGGGTGTAGCGCAGGGAGAACACCCTGGCCCGCTGACTCACCGGCAGGTTTTCACTGATGATCGCCTTGGAGCCGATCAGGAACAGCGCCGAGGCGGTTTCGGTGATCACCAGGATCGCGGTGGTCAGGTAGAGGTTGTGGGCGAAGGTCAGCAGCACAAAGCCGATGCCGCTGGAGAGCATGCTCAGGATCAGCAGCCGGCGCTTGTCCAGGCGATCGAGGATGTAGCCGCCATACAGCGCGAGCAGCGTGGCGATGAACACCGCGACCCCCAGCAGCAGGCCGACGTCCTGCTGGTCGAGGCCGAGTTTTTCGCTGAGGAACAGGGTGAGCAGGGGGCTGGTGATGGCGCGACTGACGACAATGGTCAGCGAGCAGATCATCAGGCGGCGGATAACCAGCGAGTAAGTGGCCACGGTGGTGCACGAGTCCTTGTTGTCTGAGTGGATTACAGAGGGCCTATGGTTGGAGCCAGCGGTCCAGCACGGCGACGGATTCCATATCCGCCAGCCGCCACAACTGTTGCAGCAATTCGCCGGCCCGTTCGGCTGGCAGCACCCGGGTCGCCAGGCTGAGAAACTTTTCTTGCAGCGCCTGATCGTCGAGCGGGTTGCCCGGCGCGCCCAGCGGCACCTCGACGCACCGGCTGGCCTGGCGCCCGTCGCGGGTGCGCAGGGTCACCACGGGCTCGCCATCCTCTGACAGTTGCGGGTCCACTTCAAGGCGGATCCGTGCCATGGCACTGGCGATCCGTGCTGTTTCGCGGTACTCGCGGTCATAGGCATCCAGCCGTGCATGGCCATGCACCAGGCGCGCCGCGAGTGCGTAGGGCAGGCTCATCTGCGCGGCGGCCAGGGAGTCGATATCGCGGCTGCCGCACATGTCGTCGAGGAAGGCGCAGAGGGACACCTGAATGTCCTCCACCTGATCCGCCGTCACCTGCAACTGTTCGAGCAACAGGCCCAGGGCATCGATGGCCGAGTGGGTGCCACGGCAGGAGGCATAGGGTTTGATCGAGCAGCGCACGAGCTTCCACACCTGGCCCAGCTGTTCGTCGAGGGCCTGGGGGATCGCGTCGCTGCCGGCCAGGGTCTTGAGGAAACCGCCCCAGACCTCCTCGAACAGCTGGCCCGGCCCGGTCACGCCTTGCCGGGCAAGGCGCGCGGCCAGCAGACCGCCTTCGGCGGCCCGGCCGCTGTGCAGTTTCTTGCTGTGCGAGCCGTCGTGAATAAAGGCCCAGAGCCCGCCGCTGAAGCTGCCGGCCAGGCCCAGGGCCGAAGCCATCTGCCGCGCATCCAGGCCGAGCACCCGACCGCAGGCGGCAGCCGCGCCGAACACCCCGCAGGTGGCGGTGGAATGCCAGCCGGCGCCGTTGTGGGCCGAATAACCGCCGCAGGCTTCCAGCACCCGGCGACCGACTTCATAACCCATGACCACCGCGGTGATCAGCTCACGGCCGCTGAGTGGCGTGTCCCGCAGGCTGGCGGCGGCTATCACCGCCGGCAGCACCACGGCCCCGGAATGGTCGCAGCCGCCGGTGTCGTCCAGCTCCAGGGCATGGGCGGCGATGCCGTTGAGCAAGGCGGCCTGGGTGGCACTGCTGCTCAGCGCGGTGCCCCACACCCGGCTGCGGCCACCTTCGTCGCCGAGGGCCTGGCGCGCCGCCGCGGCAACTTCGCTGTGCGCCCCGGCCAGCGCGGCGCCGAAGGTGTCGAGGATATGCCGGATGGCCTGGGCCACCAGGGCCGGGGGCAGGTCTTCGAAACGGCTGTCGACGCAGAATTGCGCCAGGCGTTGCAAGCGATCGGTCATGGCAGGTAGGCCCGATAGTGACGTTCATAAATCGCCGCGGGGTGATCCTCCGCCAGCGGTTGCGCGCGTTGCGCCCACCATTGGGCGATCTCGCCGGCGCGGGCGATCCAAGCATCCTCGTGCCGCTGGATGCCCTGCAACAGCTCGCGCAGCAGGCCGATGCGCCCCGGGGTGGCGATAATCTCCGGGTGCAGGCGCAGCACGTAGAGCAGGCCGAAACGGTGGAAGCCGGCGAAGTCCAGCTGCAGGTTGCCCAGGGTGTGACTGTAGGAGGCGATCCGCGATTGCCCCGGCGGCACCGCCGGGCTGAGGTTGAAGGCGAAGTAGGGTTCGTCTTCCAGCTCGTAGTGCAGCGGTAGCTCGATCACTTCCGGCCGGGTCGGGTGGGGGAAGGGCAGGTCATCGCCGCGCCAGGACGACGACCAGCGAATGCCTTGCCCGTGCAGCGCCTCGACGAAACCCGGTGCCCAGTTGCCGGCCGGGATGCGAAAGCCGCTGGGGCGCCGGCCGGTGAGGTCGGCCAGGGCCTGGCACCCGCGTTGCAGTTCCAGCTGCTGTTCGGCCAGGCTCAAGCGGTCGTAATTGGCGTGGCGATAACCGGCGCAGGCGATTTCATGCCCGGCGGCCTGGATCGCCCGCACATGCCCGGGGTTTTCCTCGGCCACGATCCCCGGGACGAACCAGGTGGCGGGCAGCTGCAGTTCGTCGAGCAATGCCAGCAGGCGTTCGACGCCGCGCTGGCTGCCGTAGCGCCAGACCGACAGGGTCTTGTCGCGCCCGGCCACTTGCGGGGCCTGGGTGAGGATGCCGTGGATGTCGTTGTAGTCGACGGTCACCGCCACGGCGCAGCGGTAGCCCTGGGGCCAGACCTGAGGCTCAGCCATGGTGATGCTCCTTGAGCCACCAGCGGGCGACGTCGCGGCAGGTGGCGAACCATACGTCCTCGCGCTGGCGCATATGTTCGAACAGGCGCTCCAGCAGCAGGATGCGCCCGGGTTTGCCGGTGATCTTGGGGTGGAACAGGGTGGTCAGGCACAGCCCTTCGTCCATGGCCCCGTCGTATTCGCGGCACCAGTTGTCCAGGGTCAGTTCGTAGCTGGCGGTGCGGTCCAGACCCGAGGGGAAATCGGGGGCGCGGGTGTAGGCGAGGGAGGCGTAGTCGTCCATCTCCCAGCGTCCGGGGATCTCCACCAGCGGCGTGGCATGGCCCGGTACCTGGACCAGGTACGGACGGTCGTCGCCGCGCATGCTGCTGGAATAAGCGACGCCGGCTTCCACCAGCATCGCCGGGGTTTCGGCGCGCCAGTCGCCCGACGGGGTACGGAAACCTTCGGCGCGGATATGCAGGTGGTTCCAGAACACCTCGCGGGATCTGGCCATGACCGCCTTCTGCTGCTCCAGGGGCAGGGCATAGAAGGACTCATGCTGGTAACCGTGGTAGGCCACCTCGTGCCCGCGCTCGACGATCGCCTGGCATTGCCTGGGCCAGTTCTCCACCACCCAGGCGGGAACGAAGAAGGTGGTCGGGATCCGGAAGGCATCGAGCAGGTCGAGCAGGCGCGGCAGGGCCCGATAGGGGCCGTAGCCGCCGAAGCCGAAGTACTCCGGCTTGCGCCAGATCGAGCCGTCGAGCATGGCGTCGCCGGTCGGCCCGTCGAGGTCGAAGGCCAGGGCCAGGCACGCCTGGTGCCCGTCCGGCCAGCTGGGTTGGGGTGAGGAGGACATCGATAGCGCTCCAGTCATTGGGGCGGGCCGGTTTGCCCGTCATCCGGTGAGCGACAGCCACCTCCCGCGGACACGAATGTGCTCGTGCCCGCGGGGGGATTGCTTGGGTGGTTATTTGCCGGCGTTGAGGGTCACGGTCTTGATCGCGCCCAGCTCCAGGTCCCATTTCTTCAAGATGGCCTGGTAACTGCCGTCGTCGACCATGCTTTGCAGCGCGCTCTTCAGGGCTTCGGCCAGCTCGGGCTTCTTGTTGCTCACGCCCAGCCCGGTGAACTGCTCGGAGATCGGCAGGCCCAGGGTCTTGTAGGTGTCCTTTTCCTGAGTCTTGAGGTACGGCAGGGTCTCGCTGCCTTGCATGGCCGCGTCGATGCGGCTCTGGCGCAGTTGCGCGCGGGCGTCGGCCGAGCCTTCGGTGCCGATCACCACCACCGCCGGCTTGCCGTGGGCTTCGCAGTTGGCCTTGCTCCAGGCAGCGATTTCCGCCGGGAAGGTGGTGCGACGGCTGGTGCCGACCTTCTTCCCGCACAGGTCGGTGGGTTCGTTGATCGCGGTGTTTTTCTGCAGGGTGTAGAACTGCGGCCCGCTGGTGAAGTAGTCGACGAAGGTCACGCTCTTCTGCCGTTCGGCGGTGTCGGTCATGCCCGACAGCACCGCATCCACGCGGTCGGTGGTCAGGGCGTTGATCATTTGCTCGAAGCCGGTTTCCTGCCAGGCGATCTTCACCCCCAGGCGCTCGGCCAGGGCGTTGCCCAGGTCGTAGTCCAGGCCGGTGAGCTGGTTGGTGGCCGGGTCCTTGAAGTCCATCGGCGGGTAGTTGGGCATGATCGCGACGACGATCTCGCCCTTGGCCTTGATGCTGGCGGGCAGCTCGGCGGCGAAGGTGAAGCTGCTGGCCATCAGGCTTGCGAGTACTGCTGGAATGACGAAGTTCTTCATGGTCGTTCTCTTATGAATGTTGTGAGGCTGTGCTTGGCTTGCGAGCTCAGGCCTAGGTTCGAACGGCAGAAATGAAGCTTTGGGTGCGCGGGTTTTGTGGGCTTATTAGTATTTCTTCGGGGCTTCCAGCCTCCACGATCTGTCCGCCGTCCATGAACACCATGCGGTTGGAAACCTCCCGGGCGAAGCCCAGTTCATGGGTGACGACGATCATGGTCATGCCGGTCTGCGCCAGGTCGCGCATCACCGACAGCACCTCACCGACCAGTTCCGGGTCGAGTGCCGAAGTGGGTTCATCGAACAGCATCAGCTTGGGCCGCATGGCCAGGGCGCGGGCGATCGCCACCCGCTGCTGCTGGCCGCCGGACAGCTCGATCGGGTAGCTGTTGCGCTTGTCGGCCAGGCCCACCCGGGCCAGCAGTTCCAGGGCTTCCTCGTGGGATTCCTTGGGCGAGCGCTTGAGCACCTGGCACGGGCCTTCGACGATGTTTTGCAGCACGGTCATGTGCGGGAACAGGTTGAAGCGCTGGAACACCATGCCGGTGGCCAGGCGCTGGCGGGCGATCTGCGATTCGTTGAGCTCGTGCAGCTTGTTGCCGACGATGCGGTAGCCCACTAGCTCGCCGTCGACCCACAGGCCGCCCTTGTCGATCTTCTCCAGCTGGTTGACGCAGCGCAGCAGGGTGCTCTTGCCCGAGCCGGACGGGCCGATGATGCACAGCACTTCGCCTTGCTCGACCTCGATGTTGACGTCCTTGAGGGCGTGGTAGTTGTCGTAGTACTTGTTCAGGCCCACAGCCTTGACGATGTTTCTCATGATCGGATTCTCCAGGGCTGCTTACGAGCGCTTGCCGGCGCCACGGGCGAAACGGCGTTCCAGGCGGCTTTGGCCGAAGGACAGGACGGTGACGGCGGCCAGGTACCAGATGCCGGCGACGATCAGCAGCTCCATCACCCGGGCGTTGGCGTAGTAGATGTTCTGGGCGTTGTAGAGCAGTTCCGAGTACTGGATCACGCTGGCCAGGGAGGTCATCTTGACCATGCCGATGAACTCGTTGCCCACCGGCGGGATGATGATGCGCATGGCCTGGGGCAGGATGATCCGGCGCAGGGCCTGCAGGCGCGGCATGCCGATCGACTTGGCTGCTTCGTACTGGCCGGTGTCCACCGACAGCAGGCCGGCGCGCACCACTTCGGCGGTGTAAGCGCCCTGGTTGATGCTCAGGCCGAGCAGGGCGGCCACGAACGGCGTCATCAGGCTCACGGTGTCCAGCTCGAACAGCCCGGGAATGCCGATGGTGGGGAAGATCAGCGCCAGGTTGAACCACAACAGCAGCTGCAGGATCAGCGGCGTACCGCGGAACAGCCAGGTGTAGGTCACGGCCACATAGCGCAGGATCGGGTTGGCCGACATGCGCATGATCGCGGTGATGACCCCGAACACGATGCCCAGGGCCATGGCCAGGATCGCCATGACCAGGGTGTTGAGCAGGCCGAACAGGATCGCCTGGGACGTGAGGAACTGGCCAATGTACGACCATTCGATCTTGCCTTCGGCGAAGGCCCGCGCCAGGCCGACAAGGGCGATGACAATCACCGTGGCGAAGAAGATCCGCCCGTAGTAGCGCCGCGGCACATGCTCGTACTGGGTGATGTCGAACTGGTTTTCGGCTTGTTTGCGCTCGGCGAGGAGGCGCTCTGCCTGGGTCTGGCTCATGCTGTTTCTCCCAACGCAGGCGGACGGTGCCTGCGGTCTGTCGGTCGTCATCCCCGCGGGGCGATCTGGCGGGCGGCATCGATGCCGGCTCGCCCCCGTGGGACTGCGTTCAAGGTTTCAGAGACGGAAACCGTCGTACTGCGCGGCCCATTGCCGCTGCGCCGCCAGGGCGGTTTTCAGCCGGGCGATCTGTGCGCGCACCTGCTCCGGCGCGGTGCCGCCCCAACCGCTGCGGGCGGCGATGGCGGCTTCCAGGGTCAGGCTGTCGCGCACCTCCGGGGTCAGGCGCGCATCGATCTCGGCCAGCAGCGCCGGGGAGGCTTCCCAGAGTTCGAGGTCGTGTTTCTCGCAGGCCTGGACCAGCGCGCCGGTGATTTCGTGGGCTTCCTTGAACGGCACCCCGCGCACCGCCAGCCAGTCGGCGACCTCGGTGGCCAGGGTGAAACCCAGTGGCGCCTGGCGCCGCAGTTCCTCGACGTTGACGGTCATGGTCGCGACCATCCCGGCCATGGCCGGCAGCACCAGCAGCAGGGTGTCGACGCTGTCGAGCACGCCGTTCTTGTCTTCGCTCAGGTCGCGGTTGTAGGACAGCGGCAACGACTTGAGGGTCGACAGCAGCCCGGTGAGGTTGCCGATCAGCCGACCGGCCTTGCCCCGCGCCAGTTCGGCGATATCGGGGTTTTTCTTCTGCGGCATGATCGAGCTGCCGGTGGCGTAGGCATCGTCCAGGGCCACCCAGCGGAACTGCCGCGACGACCACAGGCAGAACTCTTCGGCCAGGCGCGAGATGTTGATCCCGAGCATGCTGGCGACGAACAGGAACTCGGCCACGTGGTCACGGCTGGCCACCGCGTCGATGGAGTTCTCGCAGACGCCGGCGTAGCCCATTTCCCTGGCCGACTGCTGCGGCTGGCGGGCGATGGCCGAGCCGGCCATGGCCGCCGCGCCCAGTGGCGACAGGGCGGTGCGGGCATCCCAGTCCACCAGCCGTTGCACGTCACGCAGCATCGATTGGGCGTGGGCCAGCAGGTGGTGGGCGAAGACGATCGGCTGGGCCTGCTGCAGGTGGGTGAAGCCCGGGCAGATGCTGTCCACATGCTGTTCGGCCTGTTCCACCAGCGCTTGCTGCAGGTCCAGCACCTGCACCGCCAGGCTGCGGACATGGTCGCGCAGGAACAGGCGCAGGTCGTTGGCGGTCTGGTCGTTGCGCGAACGGCCGGCGCGCAGCTTGCCGCCGAGGGCGCCGAGACGCTCGGTGAGCAGGCGTTCGATGAAAGTGTGCACGTCTTCGTCGTCCAGGGTCGGGCTCACCCGGCCGGCGCGGAAGTCTTCGCCGATGCGCTCCAGGGCCTCGAGCATGGTGCGGGTTTCCGGCTCGTCCAGCAGGCCGGCGCGTTGCAGTTCCCGGGCATGGGCCTTGGAGCCGGCGAGGTCGTAAGGGGTCAGGCGAAAGTAACGCTCGGGGCAGCGCGACAGGGCGGCCAGGGCCGCGGACGGGCCGCTTTTGAAACGGGCGCCCCAGAGGCGATCGGTAGGCTGGTTCATTGTTTTTTTCCTCGTCGATAACGCGAATTGAATTCGGTACGGCCGACCACGGACTTCTCCAACAGCCACTGAAAGGGCGTCGAAGAATCTTCGGGTCAGGCAGGTTTCAAGAGGGCAGTAGCAAGTGGAGAGAACTGATCGAAGTGTCAGTTTTTAGGGGTGTTGAATCAGCGAGTTGTGGCTGATCCAGGGAAACTTTTGGTGGTTGCCAAGCCTTGTTTTCTGTGTTCATTATTATTTGTCGGCTGTGTTTTTGTTGTGCAGCAAAGCCTGTTGAATATGCCGTCCGAGGTCAATAAGCATTATGGAAACCCCACTTTCCAATTCTGGAAACCCAGCGATTAAAACCGCCCACAGAGCACCGCTGGCACTCAGCGGACTGGACTTCAAACTGCTCAAGGTATTCAAGGCGGTGGTCGAGGCGGGAGGCTTCAGCGCCGCGCAAAACGAGCTGAACGTGGGCCTGGCGGCCATCAGCAAGCAGATCTCCGACCTGGAGATCCGCATCGGCATGCGCCTGTGCACCCGGGGCCGGGAGGGGTTTTGCCTGACCGAGGAAGGCAGCCTGGTGTATCAGGCGTCGATTGACCTGTTTGCCTCGGTGGACAACTTTCGCGACCGGCTTAGTTGCGCGCAGAATGAAATAATCGGCGATTTGGGTGTGGGGGTCATTGATAATACGATCACCGATATTAGTTCGCCGTTAGTTGCTGCCCTGCGACGAATGAATATGGAGTCGCCGAAAGTAAGGTTCAGGCTCTACGCATCACAACTGGATGAAGTTGAACGGGGTGTGGTGGAGGGGCGCTTAGTTGCTGGAATTGTGCCGGTCTATCAAAAGCGCGAAGAGTTCGACTACTTCAAGTTATATGACGAAGAGTCCGCGGCTTATTGCGCCGTGGGACACCCGTTGTTTGACGTGGCGGACAACGCGATCGACGCCGAGACCCTCAAGCAGTACGAGTTCATCAACCATCGCTATGCGATCCATCAGGCCAAGGGGCAGTTTGCCCTGTACGACAGCTTTTCGGCGGCGGCGTCCCAGGTCGAAGCGGTGGCGATACTGATCAAGACCGGGCGTTTCCTCGGTTTCCTGCCCCGGCACTATGCCGCGGCGCTGGTGGAACGCGGCGAAATGCGCGCACTGCTTCCGGAGCTGGTGCACTACAGCACGCCCTTCAGCCTGATCCTGCGTCACAACACGGTGCGCAGTCCTTTGGTCAAGGCCTTCGCCCAGGCGCTGGGGGTGGACCTCAAGAGCAATGGCTGAGCCTGGCCCGGGTGACGTTCCAGGTTCTGCCTGTACTCGTTGTCTGTGCCTGGCTGCTGGTGAAAAGTACGGGGTAAAAGTGCGGCTCAAAAGTGCAAATGAAAAGTGCGGTTCAAAGTGCGCTATTCCATAAGGCGGAGCACGCCGCAGACATGGCGGGTATAGCCGGCGTCATGGCACTTTCATCCCATGGTTACAGTTCTTTGGATTCCCGCAGGGTTATCCGTACGAAGTAACCGGTGAGTACAAAACATGCCGTTTGCGGCCCACCCACGCGTCATTTTAAATAACCGTCGCGGCGCGCCTTAGATGCCTGACACCCTCCGAACACCCCCGGTAGGAGCGAAGCTTGCTCGCGATAAGGCCGGCACATGCACCATCGATTTTGCCTGGCAGGCCGTCATCGCGAGCAAGCTTCGCTCCTACAGTTGCATGGGGTGGGCAGGCAGTGTCAGGCGCATGGCGCAGCGCCGGGCCGCCGGCAGGCCATGGCGAGCTTCCTCGACCAGCACCTGCCGCAGGCGCGGCCCCAATTGCTCGGCTTCCAGGGTGACGAAGCCACAGCGCTGGTAGAAGGGTTCGTTCCATGGCAACTGGCGGAAGGTGCTCAGGGTCAGGGCGGTAAACCCCTGCTGACGGGCCTGTTCGCCCACCGTCTGCAGCAGGCGGCGGCCGATGCCGCGTCCTTGGGCGGCGCTGGCGACCGAGATCTCCCAGATATGCAGCGCGTCGGCGCAGGCTTCGGCGTCGAGGAAGGCGCAGACCTCTTGCTCGAGCACCGCCACCCACACCCGCTGCTGGCGGATATGCGTGCGGTGCTGAGCGGCGTCGGGCACCTCGGCGTCGGCCAGCCAGGCCAGTTCGGGGTCGCGGCGAAACAGCGCGGCGGCGCTGCGTTCGATGGCGGGGAGCAGGGTGGCATCGGCCTCTGTGGCCAGGCGGATTTGCAGAGTCATGGGGCGCGAGTGTAAGGAGCCAGGGCGCGGCCAGGCAACCGTTCAGGGTTGGGTGGTGGCGGGCAGGTGCAGCATAACGTAGTCGTTGTTGTCGAAACGCCCGCCGAGCACCGGGGTCAGTCGCGCCAACGGCGTGGCTTTCAGCGTCGCCAGCTCGCCTCGATCCATCAGCACCCAGGCCGGGCCCGGGATGGCGGCAAGGGCCTCGGGGCGCTCGGTGAACAGCGGCTGCAGGTCCTGGTCGAGGTGGACCATGAACTTGATCGCCTTGGCGTCCTTGCCCATGGCATGCAACACCAGCGGTGCCGGGTCGCTCTGGATCAACCGTTGCGCCGCGAGGCTGAAGTCGCGGGTGTCGTACAGCTGGCGTTCGACCGGCTCGAACACCCCGATATAGGTGGTCCACACCGCCAGCACCGCGGTATAGGCCAGGCCGACGGCCCGCCAGCGCGGCTGGGCCAGCATCAGCAGCGCGGCCCCTTGCAGCAGCCCGAGGAGCGCTAGCATTGCGGTCAGATCCGTCAGTTGCTCGGGAAACTTGCGTTGCAGCACCAGCAACCCGACGATCAACAGCCCCGGCAGCAACAGCCATAGCCCCTGGATCGCGGTTTGCAGCCAGGCCAGGAAGCGCCCCTGGCGCGCCTGGAACGGGTAGGCCGCGACAATCGCCGCCATGGGCAGCATCGGCAGCAGGTAACGGGCTTTCTTGGCCTGGGGAATCGACAGGCCGATCATCACCAGCAGCCCCGCGGCGGTGCACAGGCGCAGCAGTTTCAGCGCCGGATCCGGCTCGCCACGCGGCGCCAGGAGCACGCCGATCCAGGTCAGGATTGCCAGCGGGTAGGCCAGGGCGTAGTTGCCCAGGGAACTGCTGAAGTAATAGAGCGGGCCGCTGCTGCCTTCGCTGCCGTCCAGGCGCCCGGTGAACTGCATGCGGATCACCTCCTGCATGAAGGCCGGGCCGCCGCTCAGTCGGGCCAGCCACAGCAATAGCACCACGCATGCCAGCAACAGCAGCAGGGCGCTGCCACCGAACACCAGCATGCGTCGCCACTGGCCTTCGAGCAGGTAATAGCTGCACAGCATGCCGCAGGGAATCACCAGGCCGATCGGTCCGCGAATGGCGAACCCTGCGACCAGCAATGCGAGGATCAGCCACAGGCGGCGCGGCGCGGCGAAGTGATCGTGGGCATACCCCAGGTAGAACACCGCCAACGCCAGGGCGGCGAGTATCTGGTCCAGGGACACGGCGCGGGTTTCGCAGATAAAGGTATTGCTGAGCAGGAGCAGGGCGACACTGAGCAGGGCCCAGGTTCGTGAGTAGGGCGCCAGCAGTCGATAGATCAGGCTGACTATGGTCGCCGAAGCCAGGGCCGTGGGCAGCCAGGCGCTCAGGCTGACGACCCGGCCGAACGGCAGCGAGAACAGATAGATCAGCAGCGTCGAGGCGCTGCTGTAGTCGGCATAGGGCTGGCCATAGGTGGTGGGGAAGAACCCCGGCCCATGGCGCAGCATTTCCTTGGCGAACAGGACGAACCTGGAGTCGAAACCGGTCACCGCCTGCTGGTAGACCCCGGCACAGAACAGCAGCAGGGCCAGCAGCCCCAGCCCCAACGCTTGCCTGTGCAGTGTCTGGGCGGGGACGGCGCGCGGGATCACTCAGGCTTCAACCGGTATGCCGGCCCATTGCCGATGAGGAATCGGCAGCTGGCGCGACTCGCCGCGGCCGATCGGGAAGTAGGTGAAGCCGTTGCGGGCCAGGCGCTCGGCGTCGTACAGATTGCGCCCGTCGAAGATCACCGGGGCCTTGAGGCGCTGTTGCAGCAGCTGGAAATCCGGCGCCTTGAACTGCTGCCACTCGGTGCAGATGATCAGCGCGTCGGCGTCGTTGAGCACCGATTCCGGGGTGCCCATCAGCATCAGCTTCGGTTCGTCGGGGTACAGGCGCTGGGTTTCCTGCATGGCTTCCGGGTCGAAGGCGCGCACGTTGGCGCCGGCGGCCCACAATGATTCGAGCAGCACCCGGCTGGGGGCATCGCGCATGTCGTCGGTGTTGGGCTTGAAGGCCAGGCCCCAGAGGGCGAAGGTCTTGCCTTTCAGGTCGCCCTTGTAGAAGGCGTTGATGCGCTCGAACAGCTTGTGTTTCTGCCGTTCGTTGATGGCTTCCACCGCTTGCAAAAGGTCGCTGGAGCAATGGGCCTGCTCGGCGCTGTGGATCAGCGCGCGCATGTCCTTGGGGAAACACGAGCCGCCATAACCGCAGCCCGGGTAGATGAAGTGATAGCCGATGCGCGAGTCGGCGCCGATCCCCAGGCGCACCGACTCGATGTCGGCTCCCAGGTGTTCGGCCAGCTCGGCGATCTGGTTGATGAAGCTGATCTTGGTCGCCAGCATGCAGTTGGCGGCGTACTTGGTCAGCTCGGCGCTGCGCAGGTCCATGAACATGATGCGGTCATGGTTGCGGTTGAACGGTGCGTACAGGTCGCGCATCACATCGCGGACTTCTTCGCGCTCGCAACCGACGATGATCCGGTCCGGCCGGCGGCAGTCGGACACCGCCGAGCCTTCCTTGAGGAATTCCGGGTTGGAGACGATATCGAACTGCAGGGCGCGCCCGTCCAGGGCCTTTTCGATGTGCGCTTTCAAGGTGTCGCCGGTGCCTACCGGCACCGTGGATTTCTCCACCAGGATCACCGGCTGCTCGCGGTGCCGGGCCACGGCGTCGCCCACCGACAGTACGTAGCGCAGGTCGGCCGAGCCGTCCTCGCTGGACGGCGTGCCGACCGCGATAAACAGCACCTGGCCATGTTGCACCGCGAGCTTTTCGTCGCTGGTGAAACTCAGGCGCCGGCTTTCCAGATTGTCGCGCACCAGGCTCGACAGCCCGGGTTCGAAGATACTGACGTGCCCCTGTTGCAGCTGCTGGACCTTGTGTTCGTCAATGTCCATGCAGATGACATCGTGGCCGACTTCGGCCAGCACGGCGGCCTGCACGAGGCCGACGTAACCACTTCCAAATACGCTGATTTTCATGGGGTATTCCTGGGACTTGTCGCGGGAGCAGGTCGTGAGTTGATGGTAATGACGCCGAGGATGACCAGCGCCACCCCCAGGGTTTTCGAGAGACTGAACGGTTCGTTGAACAGTGGCAGGCTGGCGGCCAGCAGGTAGACCAGGGCATAGCTGACGCTGAGCAGGGAATAGGCCCGGCCCAACGGCAGGTCGCGCAGGGCCAGCAGCCAGCAGAGCATCGACAGGACATAGGCGAGGATCGCCGCCAGCACCACGCCCAGCGCCAGCAGGTCGACCTGGCCGCCGGACAGTGCCGCCAGCCAGTCCGCGGGTACCGGCAGGCGGGTCATGCTCCAGCGCATGCCCAGTTGCGCGGCGCTGACCAGCAGCACGCTGCCCATGGCGAAGGTGAAGCCCAGAGCCCGGTTCATGCGTGGCGACTCAACAGCAACACGCCAGCCAGCACCAGCGCCACGCCCAGCCAGTGGCGGCGGTCGATGGCTTCATGGAAGACGAAGCGGGCGATCAGGGTGATCAGCACGAAGTTCAGGCTGAGCATCGGGTAGGCGATGCCAACCTCGACCCGCTGCAGCACCAGCAGCCATACCAGCAGGCCCAGGCCGAGGCTGGCCAGGGCCAGCCACAGCCAGGGCGAGCGCAGTTTGGCGAGCGCGCCCGAAGGCTGGCCACGCCAGCTTTCCACGGCGAACTTCTGCGCGATCTGGCCCAGGCAGGTCAGCAGGCAGGCGGCGAGCAGCAGCAACAGGCTCATGGCTGGCTCTGAGGGAAGATCAGGATCACGAGATTGCCCTGGTCATAACGTTTGAAATCCTGCGGCAACAGATCGATTTCGTAGTGCTCGTCGCCATTGACCCGCATCACCACGCCCACCTGGCCTTGCTTGCGGGCCTCGGGCATCCATTCGCCGACCTTGCGCAGGTCGATATAACGATGCTGAGTGTCAGGATAGGCCAGGCCATATTTCACTTCGCCTGTCGTGTTGTACAAGGCGATATCCGGGCGCTTGAGGCGCCAGGCCAGGGCCGAGGCGGCGCCCAGGTCGTTGCTCACCAGGGTGTGGCTCTTCGCGAGTTCCTCGGCGTGATCGATGATGAATTGATCCGGCATCTTGTTGTAGACCACCGAGTTCGGCAGGCCGGCCGGCAGCAGGGCGATGAACAGCCAGCTGCCGAGCGCCGGCGCGGCCCACAGTTGCAACGGACGGAAGGCCGGCAGCAGGTTGCTCATGTTCCAGCCAAGCAGGGCCAGGAACACCAGCACCAGATGCCCGGGCTCGTTGCTATACAGCGGCTTCTTCAGCTGGAAGTACACCAGCGCCAACAGCAGTAACAGGCCCAGCACCAGGTTGAGCACAGCGTTGAGGCGGATGATCCGGGTTTGCCCGGCGTGCAGCCGGTCGCTCAGGCTGTTGCCCATCAGCAAGGCCAGCGGCAGCAGGCACGGCAGGATATAGGCCGGCAACTTGCCCTTGCTCAGGCTGAAGAACGCCAGCGGCAGGATCAGCCACAGCAGCAGGAAACCGATGCTCGCCTGGCGCCGTGTCTGCCAGGCCTGCTTCAAGGCACCGGGCAGCACCAGGACCCAGGGCATGCTGAACGCCACCAGCAACGGCAGGTAGTACCACCATGGCGAGGCGTGCTGGGCATCGTCACCGGCAAAGCGGCGGATGTGTTCATGCCAGAAGAAGAACCGCCAGTAATCCGCTTCCTGGGCATGTACCGCCAGGGCCCACGGCAGGCTCACGACAATTGCCACCAGCACCGCGACGCCGCCGTAGGTGAACAGTTCGCGCAGGCGTTTTTGCCAGAACATGTAGGGCAGGGCGATCAGCACCGGCAGCAGCCAGGCGAGGAAACCCTTGGTCATGAAGCCCATGCCACAGGCGAAGCCCAGGCCGGCCCAGGCCAGCAGGCGGTTGCGTAGCGTCTGGTTGTCCAGGGCGAACCACAGGGCCACCAGGCTCAGGTTGACCCAGAAGGTGAACTGCGGGTCGAGGTTGGCATAACCGCCGGCGCCGACCACCACGCAGAAACTCATGTACAGCAGGGCGCAGACCAGGCTCTTGCGCGGGTCGTTCCACAGCCGCCTGGCCATCAAATAGGCCAGCAGCACGCTCAGGCCCATGCTCAGGGCCGAAGCGACCCGCACGCCGAACAGGTTCTGGCCGAACAGCGCCTGGCTGAGGGCGATCATCCAGTAGCCGGCGGCCGGTTTCTCGAAATAACGGATGCCCATGAAATGCGGCGATGCCCAGTGGCCGGTCAGGAGCATTTCCTGGCTGATCTGCGCATAGCGGGTTTCATCGGGAATCCACAAACCGTGGGTGGCCATCGGCAGCAGGTAGAACAGGCCGAAGGCAATCAATAGAAGAGGCAGGGCCCAGCGTCTGGTCATGCGCCTTGCACCCCCAGCCAGCCTTCGCGACCCTCGAGGGCGCCACGAATGACCTGCCCCTGGGGCAGGCTCTGCAAGGAGGCGGGCAGCAGGTTGCCCAGGGTAGTGAAATGAATGTCGCGCTGGCGGGCTTGCGCCAGCAGTTGACGAAAATCGTTGGCCATCAGAATCCCTTCGACCTCGGCGTGAATGGTGTAGACGTTGAGCCTGTCAGGGCTGAACCGGTCCAGGATGAATGTGTTGAAGTCGTGGGCCGCGACGGCGGGCCCGACCACTTCGTCGAAGGTCGGCAGATCGACCGGAATCTGCGGGGCGCCCACGCCGCCATCCGCCAGCCGGGGCTGGAAGATCGACGTGCCGCGGCAATCGCTGTTGTAGCGAAAGCCGAAGCCCTGTTTGGCCTCGATCACACGCTCGTCGGCGCGCCAGCCGGCGGCGGCCGAGCAGTCGACGCGCTGGCCGAGAATGTCATTGAGGGTGTCGACGCCCTGGCGGATCTGCTCGATCAACTGCGCCGGGTCCCAGCGCCCGGCATTGGCCTGCCAGCCGTGGTGATCCCAGGCGTGCAGGCCGACTTCATGGCCGGCGTCCCGGGCCTGGCGCATCAGGTGCCCAAGGTCGCGGCCAATGGGCTTGCCCGGCCAGGCGGTGCCGGCCAGCAGGATGTCCCAGCCATACAGACCGGCGGCGTTGGAGCGCAGCATCTTCCACAAAAATTGCGGACGGATCAGGCGCCACAGGTGGCGCCCCATGTTGTCCGGGCCGACGCTGAAGAAGAAGGTGGCCTTGATCCCGGCCTCGTCGAGCAGTTCCAGCAACCGCGGCACCCCCTCACGGGTGCCGCGATAGGTGTCGACATCGATTCGCAGACCTGCCTGCATCAACATGCTTCTTCTTTAGAGTGCTCCGCGATTTCGAGCATGGCTTCGCGCAGGAAGAAGTCCAGCGTGTTGCCGATGGTTTCCTTCATCTCGACGGTCGGCTCCCAGTTCAGCAGGCGCTTGGCGTTGGCGATGCTCGGCTTGCGGTGTTCCACGTCCTGGTAACCGGCACCGTAGAAGGACTTGCTCTCGACCTCGCGGAAACCGGCGAACGGCGGGAAGTTGCCACGCAGCGGATGGGCCTCGAACTGACGCAGCAGCTCTTCGCCCAACTGGCGGATGCTGGCTTCGTTGTCCGGGTTGCCGATGTTGATGATCTGACCGTTGCACGCGTCATTCTCGTTGTCGACGATGCGCGCCAGGGCTTCGATGCCGTCGGCGATGTCGGTGAAGCAACGCTTCTGCTCGCCACCGTCGAACAGGCGGATCGGCGTGCCTTCCACCAGATTGAGGATCAGCTGGGTGATGGCCCGGGAGCTGCCGATGCGCGCCGAATCCAGGCGATCCAGGCGCGGGCCCATCCAGTTGAACGGACGGAACAGGGTGAAGTTCAGGCCTTTGCTGCCGTAGGCCCAGATCACCCGGTCCAGCAGTTGCTTGGACACCGAGTAGATCCAGCGCTGCTTGTTGATCGGGCCGACGATCAGATTGGAAGTGTCTTCGTCGAAGTTCCGGTCCTGGCACATGCCGTAGACCTCGGAGGTCGACGGGAAGATCACGCGCTTGTTGTATTTGACGCAGTAGCGGACCAGCTTGAGGTTCTCTTCGAAGTCCAGTTCGAACACACGCAGCGGGTTGCGGGTGTATTCGATCGGGGTGGCGATTGCTACCAGCGGCAGGACCACGTCGCACTTCTTGATGTGGTACTCGATCCACTCGGAGTGAATGCTGATGTCGCCTTCGACGAAGTGGAAATGCGGATGGTTGCGCAGGCGCTCGATGGCGTCGCAGCCGATATCCAGGCCGTAGACCTCGTACTTGTCGTCACGCAGCAGGCGCTCGGACAGGTGATTGCCGATGAAACCGTTGACGCCGAGGATCAGCACCCGGGTGCGCCGCGGGGCACGACCGGATTCGGCGCCGCGCAGCAGCGAGCCATCCACTAGGCCCAGCTCGTTGGCCAGTTGCGGGCCGCTGAGGTACAGGCCGTTGTCGTTGCGCTGGCCGGCGTTGATCAGCAGCGAGTCCTGGCCGCAGGCGATGCGCAGCGGGTCGACGCTGATCACCCGCCCCGGGGCCTGGCCTTCGTTGCCCTTGATGACCTCGGCGCTCCAGACGATCAGCTTGTGCTCGCCCACGGCGCAGAACGCGCCCGGGTAAGGCTTGGTCACGGCCCGCACCAGGTTGAACAGTTGCTCGGCCGGCTGGCTCCACAGCAGCTTGCCATCAGCCGCGGTACGGCGACCGAAGTAGCTGGCCTTGGATTCGTCCTGGGCGGTTTCGCTGACCTTGCCTTGCGCCAGGGCGGGCAGGGTGTCGCGCAGCAGGCTGGCGGCGGCATCGCGCAGCTTGCCGTGCAGGCTCAGCGCGGTATCGCTGCGCTCGATGGCCACCCGCTGCTGGGCAACGATCGCCCCGGCATCTGGACGCTTGACCATGCGGTGCAGGGTTACGCCGGTTTCGCTTTCGCCGTTGACCAGCACCCAGTTGGCCGGCGCGCGGCCACGGTAGCTCGGCAGCAGCGAACCGTGCAGGTTGAAGGCGCCCTTGCTGGCGGTGGCCAACAGCGCTTCGCTCAACAGGTTGCGATAGTAGAAGGAGAAGATGTAGTCGGGGTTGAGTTTGGCGATGCGCTCGACCCACAGCGGGTGGTTGGCGTCGTCCGGGGCATGCACCGGGATGCCCTTGAGCGAGCACAGTTGGGCCACGGAGCCGTAGAAGGTGTTTTCCTTCGGATCGTCGGCATGGGTGAAGACCGCGCCGATTTCATAACCCGCGTTGAGCAGGGCTTCGATGCCCGCGCAGCCGATATCGTGGTAGGCGAAGACAACAGCTTTATGACTCATGGCGAAACCTGATCGGAGAGAGTGGAAGTTAGACCGTCGACCGTGACAGCGGGAGCAGGGGCGGCAGGCTGGCTGCGCAGAACTTTTTCAATGAAGAAGCGTGGACGGGCACGCACATCGCTGTACATGCGGCCCAGGTATTCGCCCAACAGGCCCATGCCGATGAACTGGCCACCGGTGAACACGAACAGGATGGCGAACAGCACGAACATACCGTCGCCGGCCCATTCGGAACCGAACACCAGGCGCAGGAAGATCAGCAGCAGGGCGAACAGCACGCCGAGGCCGGCCATGCTGAAACCGATGATGCTCAACAGGCGCAGCGGCGTGGTGGTCATGCAGGTGATCAGGTCGAACATCAGGTTGATCAGGCGCATCGGGCTGTACTTGGAGTCGCCGTGTTCACGCTCGGCGTGGTTCACCAGCACTTCGGTGGTGTGGCGGGCGAAGCTGTTGGCCAGGATCGGGATGAAGGTGCTGCGTTCGCGGCAGGCGAGCATGGCGTCGACCACGCTGCGGCGGTAGGCGCGCAGCATGCAGCCGTAGTCGTTCATGGCCACGCCAGTGGAGCGTTGCACGGCGAGGTTGATCAGCTTCGATGGCCAGCGGCGCCAGGCGGAGTCCTGGCGGTTGTTGCGCACCGTGCCGACCACGTCGTAGCCCAGCTCGGCCTGGGCCACCAGGCGCGGGATTTCTTCCGGTGGGTTCTGCAGGTCGGCGTCTAGGGTGATGACCACGTCGCCACGGCACTGCTCGAAACCGGCCATGATCGCCGCGTGCTGGCCGTAGTTGCGGTTGAGGATCACCGCCACCACCGGGCTGCCTTCGCGGCCGGCCGCTTCCTCGAGGATCTGTGCCGATTCGTCGCGGCTGCCATCGTCCACCAGGACGATCTCGAAATCGTGCTTGAGCTGGCGGCAGGCCGCTTCAGTGCGCCGCAGCAGTTCGGGCAGGCTTTCTTCTTCGTTGTAGACCGGAATGACGATCGACACGAACTGGATTGGATAAGGTTTCAAGGTTTCAGTCCAGACAGGTTTTGATGGCGCCGACGACCCGCTCGACATCGTCGAGGGTCATGTCGGGGAACAGCGGAATCGAGCACAGGCGTGCCGAGTTCCATTCGGTGTTGGGCAAATGCACATCCGGGAAGCGCTGGCGGTAATAGCTGTGCAGGTGAGTGGCGACGAAGTGGATGCCGCTGCCGATATTTTGCTCCTGCAGGGCCTTCATGAAGCCGTCGCGATCGATGCCGCAACGCTCGGCGTCGATGCGCAGGATGAACAGGTGCCAGGCATGTTGCTGCGGATACTGCGGCAGGTGCAGCGGTTGCACCGGCAGGTCGCGCAGTTGCTCCAGGTAGGCCTTGGCCAGGACCTCGCGCTGACGATTGATCGCGTCCAGGCGTTGCAACTGCACCAGGGCGATGGCGGCATTGATATCCGCCAGGTTGTATTTGAAGCCGGGCTCGATCACCTCGGCCTGGGGCTTGCGCCCGTGGGTCAGGCGGTCATAGGCGTCGACGCCCAGGCCGTGGAACTTGAGCATGCGCACCCGGTTGGCCAGGGCCTCGTCGTCGCTGACGAACATCGCGCCTTCGGCGCAGGTCATGTTCTTGATCGCATGGAAGGAAAAGATCGCCGTGCCCCGGGCGCCGACGGGCCGATCGCGATAGGTGGTGCCGGCGGCGTGGGCGGCGTCTTCGATCACCGCGATGCCGTGTTTGTCGGCCAGGGCGTACAGCGGGTCGAGGTCGAAGGCGGCACCGGCGTAATGCACCGGGATGATTGCTTTGGTTCGCGGTGTGATCGCCGCTTCAATCGTGGCGGCATCGGTCATCAGGGTGTGCGGATCGACATCGACGAAGACCGGCGTCGCCCCCAGCAGGCAGATCATGTTGGCCGTGGAAACCCAGGTCTGCGAGGGGGTGACCACCTCGTCGCCCGGGCCGATGCCCAGCGCCAGCAGGGTAATGTGCATGCCGCCGGTGGCCGATGACAGCGCCACCGCGTGCTTGCAGCCGACCCGCGCGGCGAATTGCTGCTCGAGCTCCTGGTTTTTCGGTCCGGTGGTGATCCAGCCAGAGCGTAAAACCTGCTCGACCGCAGCGATCTCTTCATCGCCAATACTCGGGCGCGAGAAAGGAAGGAATGCCTGGTTCATTGAGACCTCGGGGGAAAAGGATTTCAGCAATCGAAAGGAGAAAAAGCGCCTGTGCCACATCTGGGATTATTCAAAAAAGGCGTTTTTGGTTCGGTCATTGAAGCGCGTCCATAAGTGAGGTCGGTGTGGTCGTCCATGCTTGATTGCAGTAAAGACCATGCAGGGTAAAAGTAAAGCCAGATCAGTGTGTTAGCTTTTGTTTCAATTAGATGACCTGACTGATTCCCTGCGTCTATGAATGGATTCAGGTTAAGCGGAAAAATGTGAAACGAACATGAAAAAAAGGCCAACGGAGCGTTTATCTTTCACCTAGACAGCCAGTGTTCAGACTTCGCCACTAGTTGATCGGGAAACCCCCTGTTACAGCATCCCCAAGGTGTTCTTTTTCGCGGATAACATGGATAAAAGTCGCTTGACCGAGAGAGGTTTTTTGCCTTTGCAGATACCACTGTTTTTCAAGCACCACCTGAACCAAGGAGCTTCCGTTTGCACGCCACCGATCCGTGGACGCTCTATCTTGCTGCCTTGACACCTTCGGGGCGCTCGACCATCGGCGACCGATACGACCTTTGATAGGGCCATGGCGTTCCCGTCGTATACTCCGTCGGGTTTGTAGCGGCGCTCGATCGTTTGCCTGAAGTCAAACAATGTGGAAAAAACCGGCGCTATTGTCGGCGGAATCCGGGAGAGGGAAGGCGCTGGCAATAACACTGCTCTCATTCACCGCTGAATAACCACCGGCCATTCAATAACGAATAGAAGCCAACAAGAGGCTCGTTGTGTGATTGACAGAACACCCGCCAAAGGCGTTTTTCTTTTCAGCCTGTTGTTACTGCCGCTATTCCTGGGAACGGTTCCTGTGCTCGAGGCGCACGAAGCCCTCGAGTTTCTGATCCCGGACGCGCCGCCCCTGACCATGGTCAATCAGGGCGATCGTCACGGCATCGTCGGCGACATTGTTCTGCGGGCGCTGAACAACAGTGGATATGCCAGCGAACCCAGAACCCTGCCGTGGGCGCGGGCGCAGAAATACGCCCTTGAAAAGGACAACGTCCTGATCGCGCCGCTCAGCCGCACACCCGATCGGGAAGATCGCTACACCTGGATTGCCCCGATCATGCCGATGGATCGGGCGTTTTTCAGCCTCGAGCATAAAGTGACGAGCTTCGAAGAGGCCCGGCAGCGTTTCAAGGCCATCGCCGTGGGGCTGGGCAGTGCCCAGGAAGAAATCCTGCGCAGCAAAGGCTTCGCCCCGGAGCAGATCTATGCGATCAAGATCGGCGAGAACCCCGCGCAATTGTTGTTGAAGGGCAGGGTGGATGCCTGGTTCAACGGGGTTCAGGAAAGTCGGTATATCTGGAAGCACGTCTCCAGCCGGCCGCTGTTGATGAGCCCCCCCATGGTGAGTCATGAGCTTTACCTCGCCTGTTCCAAAGTGTGCGACGCCGAGGTCGTGACTCATGTTGCGAAAGCCATAGAGACCATGCGCCGTGATGGTTATATCGAGAAAGTCAAAGACCGCTATCTGAATAACGCCCCTTTGGCAGAGTCTGGCAATTTATAATTAGCCGCTTCAGGTTTACCGAGCCTGGTAGTAATTAGAGTCTGTCCGGCGAGCAAGAAAAGCTTATTCGGATAGTGCATCCTCGTTGAGCCGAATGACCTCGTTGAGGCTTCTAAGGGTGTTGTTGAAGTTGTCCTTGGCATGGTTGAGCTTCTTGAATTGCTCCGCCAGCTCCCTGGTTTTTTGCTGCAATGCTTCTTCGCGTTTATCCAGTTCGCACTGACGCGCTTCTTGTTGCGCCCGCACCGTGCTGTCGGATTGCCGATCTTCATCAAGTTGCCGTTGCAGTTGCTGTAACTGCTCTTCCTTCTGTTCGAACGCGCGCTCTTTCTCCTGCAGTTGGGACTCTCTGGAGTCCAGGGTCTGCTGTTGCGCCTGGCTTTGCAGTTTCTGTTGCTTGAGCCGATTGGCGATGCTGGAAAACTCCATCAGGCTCGCCTCGACATCCTGCAGGAAGTGCTCGGGGTCGGCGCCCGGGAAAGGCCAGGCTTCATCCTGGGGTTCGGCTGGGGGTTGCTGTTCGTCCGGTATTGGCAGGGGGCCGGCATCGGAGTAGCGAATTTCGGCTTCGGGCGCATCTGGCTGGGGGCTTTGCGTTGCGCAGCTGCCCGCAGCCGCGGTGGATTCGTGGTGTTCTTGCTCGGCGCTGTCGTTTGCCTGTTCGTCGAGCTGCGCCAGGGCGGCGTCGAGTTGCTGGTCATCGATGGCTGTGGGCAAATGCTCGGCCGCCGGGCCGAATTGAGCCGAATTCTGAAAGCTCAGCAGCTTGGCGATCCACTCTTTCTTGGTGCTCAACAGGCGATGGTCCGCCGCGGCGGCGGGGGGTAACTGTTGTTTGTTCAGGTCCAGCAGATGGTAGGGCACATCGCTTTCACGGTGTTCGCCGGTGGCTGCCTCGCGCAGGATCTGGCTGAACACGCGAATCGCCAGCTGCCCGTCCTCGTCCGAGTCCAGGGCGCCCAGGCAGTAATTGCCCCCTTCGTTGAATAACAAGGCGATATAGACGCGCAGATTATCGTCATCAAGGCTTTCGTTCAGGCTATAGGCGAGAAAGTTTCGACCTGCTTCTGGAACAGAAAAACTGCAGAGCAAAGCCGCTGTCAGCATTTGCTGCTCTTTGTTTTCAATGAAGATAGTGCGTAAGAGCATATGTCACCCAGTAAACTCAAGTAAAAAACATGAGCGCTAGGATACTAGGAAATAATGTCGGCTGGCGTTAAGAGCAATACTCCGATTGCATAGGATAAATCTTATAATTCTATTGAATGGTCTTATTCACATGGATTTATACCCTCATTAAAAATACCAGCGTGTATTGTATTGCGCCCATTCCGGCACAACACAGCTGTTGATCCTGTTGCAACTATCCAATCTCAACCCCCTGCTGAATATGAATGGCTTTTAGCTGTTCACCTCAGACTTTTCTTGCTGAACCTGGAAGCCATGATCGAAATATCCAAACTAACCAAGTCTTTTTCCGGGCAGGTCGCGGTCGACGATCTGTCCTGTCATATCGGCCCGGGAGAAGTTCTGGGGATTCTTGGGCCAAACGGTGCAGGCAAATCCACCACGATGAAAATGCTCACCGGCTTTCTGGCGCCGACCTCTGGCACCGCGAGCATCCTGGGGTTCGACATCCGCACCCAGACCCGTCATGCCCAGCAGCAGATGGGCTACCTGCCGGAAGGCGCGCCCAGCTACAGCGACATGGCGGTACAGGGCTTTCTTGAGTTCATTGCCAGTGTTCGCGGCTATCGCGGTGCGCAGAAGCGTGAGCGGGTGGACCGGGTGATCGACCTGCTGGAGCTCGGCGACGTCCGCCGGCAGACCATCGAGACCCTGTCCAAGGGCTTCACCCGCCGGGTCGGCCTGGGCCAGGCGATCCTCCACGATCCGCGGGTGCTGATCCTCGACGAACCCACCGACGGCCTCGACCCGAACCAGAAGCAACTGGTTCGCCAACTGATCCAGGACTTGGGCCAGGACAAGATCGTGATCATCTCGACCCACATCCTCGAAGAAGTCTCGGCCGTCTGTAACCGTGCCCTGATCATCAGTAATGGCCGCTTGCTGGCCGACAGCACTCCGTATGAGCTGGAGCGCAGTTCGCGCTATCGCCAGGCGGTGACCTTGCAGGCCGACGAGCCGCTGGACCTGCTGGCCCTGGTGGTATTGCCGGGCGTGGCGGGCGTCGAGGAGAACCCGGCCGAAGGCAGCCTGACGCTGTTGGCGCGGCCCGGCGAGGTGATTTTCCCTCAGGTCAACGCGCTGGTGACCGCGCGTGGCTGGAAGATGAAGCGCCTGGAACTGGAGCAGGGCCGTCTTGACGAGGTCTTCCAGACCCTGACCCGGGGAGAGTCGGCATGAGACAGTTACCGGTGATTTTCAAACGTGAGCTGGGCAGTTATTTCGCCACGCCGCTGGCCTTCGTGTTCATCGAGATCTTCCTGGTGCTCTCGGGCGTCTTCACCTTCTACCTGGGCAGTTTCTACGAGCGCAACCAGGCGGATCTGGCGCCGTTCTTCGACGTCCATCCCTGGCTCTATCTGTTCCTGCTGCCAGCCCTGGCCATGCGCCTGTGGTCGGAGGAGCGCAAGTCCGGCAGCATCGAATTGCTGATGACCCTGCCGGTGAGCTGTTTCGAAGCGGTGGTCGGCAAATTCCTCGCCGCCTGGGCCGTCGCCGGCATCACCCTGTTGCTGACCCTGCCCATGGTGCTCACCGTGAATTACCTGGGGAACCCGGACAACGGCGTGATACTGACCGGCTATCTGGGCAGTTGGCTGCTCGCCGGCACCTACCTGGCGATCGGCTCCTGCATGTCGGCCATGGCCAAGAGCCAGGTGATCGCCCTGATCCTCGCCTTCATGGTGTGTTTCCTGTTCGTTGCCTGCGGCTTCTCCCTGGTGCTGGATGCACTCAACCCGTGGGCGCCGCAATGGCTGTTGGACTTGCTGGCCTCGCTGAGCCTGCTGACGCATTTCGGCGCGATCAGCAAAGGGCTGATCGACCTGCGCGATCCGCTGTATTTCCTCAGCGTGATCGTCGCCTGGCTGATGGCCACGGTGGTGACGGTCAACCTGAAGAAAGCCGAGTGAGGACGATTCGATGAAACGCATGCTGTATTCCACTTCCGGCCTGTTGCTGATTGCCTTGCTGTTCCTGGCCTTCAACCTGGCGACCGGGCTGCTGCTCACCGGTGTCCGGCTCGACCTGACCCAGAACAAGCTCTACTCCATCAGCGCCGGCACCCGGCAGATTCTCGCGGAGCTGAAACAACCGCTCGACCTGTATTTCTACTTTTCCGACAGCGGCTCGAAGGAACTGGTGCCGATGCGCGGCTATGCCCAGCGCGTCCAGGAACTGCTCAAAGTCTACGAGCGCGAGGCCGACGGCAAGATCCGCCTGCACGTCATCGATCCGCTGCCGTTTTCCGCGGAAGAGGACAAGGCCAGCGAGTTCGGCCTGCAGGCCGTGCCGTTGGGGCAGGGCGGGGCGCCCGTGTACTTCGGCCTGGCCGGTACCGATGAGCAAAACAACGCCCAGGCGATCGAGTTTTTCGCGCCGGACCAGGAAGAGTTTCTCGAGTACGACATCAGCCGCTTGCTGCAGACCCTGGCCAACCCCAAGCGCCCGACCCTGGGCCTTTTGAGCAGCCTGCCGGCCAACGGTGGCTTCGATATCCGCACGCAGAGCAAGACCGAGCCGTGGATGCTGCTCCAGGAGCTGCGTCGGGAGTTCGATCTGCAACAGCTCAAGCCCGATACCCAGGACATCCCGAAAGACGTCGACATCTTGATGTTGCTGCACCCGAAAAAACTCTCGCAGCCGACCCTGTACGCCATCGACCAGTTCGTGTTGCGCGGCGGCAAGCTGCTGGCCTTCGTCGACCCCTACAGCGAGCAGGACTCCGGTGAGGAGTACTTTGGCATCCAGAGCAAGGACAAGTCCTCCAATCTCGAGCCGCTGTTCAAGGCCTGGGGCATCCATATGCAGTCGGGCAAGGTCGTGGGGGACAACCTCTATGCCTTGCTGGAGAGTTCCGAGGAGGACGGGCGTCCGCTGCCGCGGCCGTTCACCCTGGGTGTGCCGCAAGCTGCCTTGAGCCAGCAGGACCCGAGTACCGCCGGGCTGGAGTTCATTGCCCTGACCACCGCCGGCATCCTCGAACCGGTGGCCGGAGCCAGCACGCACTTCACACCGCTGATGTACAGCTCCGACTCGGCCAAGGCCTTCGAGGCGGACCGTTTTGACAAGCCTGCCGACCGCAAACAGATGTTGCGCGACCAGGAACAGCCCAGCCAGCGTTACGTGATCGCCGCCCGGGTGCAAGGCCCGGTACGCACGGCCTTTGCCGACGGCATCGAGGGTCGCAAGGACGGCCTCAAGGAGGCGCAGCAGGTCAACCTGGTGGTGGTGGCCGATACGGACCTGTTGAGCGACCGCATGTGGCTGGAAATGCAGGACGTCAACGGGCGCCCGGCAGCACGGCCATGGGCCGACAACGCCTCCTTCGTGCTCAATACCCTGGACAACCTCGCCGGTTCGGACGCCCTGAACAGCCTGCGCTCGCGCGGCCCCTACAGTCGTCCGTTCGTGGTGGTGGAGCAATTGCGCCGCCAGGCCGAAGCCAGCTTCCGCGCCAAACGCTTCGCCCTCGAGGAAAGTCTCGAGGAAACCGAAGGCAAGCTGCAGCAGTTGCAGGGCTCGCCGGACAAGGGCGAGACCCTCAGCGCCGAGCAGCAGGCAACGGTGCGCCAGTTCATGCAGGAGAAAACCCGCATTCGCAAGGAACTGCGCGAGGTGCAATACCAGCTGAACGCCGATATCGATGAGCTTGGAAGGACCTTGAAGATGCTCAATATCGCCGCGGTTCCGCTGCTGTTGAGCCTTGGCATGCTGCTGGTCTGGGTCGTGCGCTACCTGCGCCGGAGCAAGGACGTGTCGCGCAAGCCTGCGCCGCTCGGCAAGGTAGCCGGCTCACGGCGAGCGTAAGTGACCAGGGCCCGACCTGCCATTCATGCGCCAGGTCGGGCCAGCGCCAGGGCGAGGCGCTGCTACGCTGGGAGCAACTCCCTGACCTGTGACCCCGACATGACTGACCCGCTCCCGCCCACGCCTGCTTGCAGCGCCCGACAACTGCTGACCGCCCTCAACCTGGAACCGCACACGGAAGGCGGTTACTACCGCCGGACCTTCCAGACGGACCAGCGGCCGATGCTCGCCAGCGCGGGCGGGCAGCGGTACTTGATGACCTCCATCTATTACCTGCTGACCGGGGATTCGCCCATCGGTCACTTTCATCTTAACCAGTCCGACATCCTGCATTACTTCCACCTCGGCGATGCCCTCGAATACTGCCTGGTGTTCCCGGATGGCCGCCTGGAAACCCGAGTGATGGGCAGCGATGTGCTGGCCGGCCAGTGCTTGCAGCTTCACGTTCCCGGCGGTGTATGGAAGGCCTCGCGGCTGCTGCCCGGCGCGGCGGGCTACGGCCTGATCAGCGAGGCGGTGTGCCCAGGGTTCGACTACGCGGACATGCAGCTGGGTTGCAAGCGCCAGCTCAGCGAACGCTTCCCGCGGCACGCCAAATTGTTCGAACGGCTCTGCCAGCCCTGAAGAAAACCGTCACGCCGATTGCTCATTGCGATCAGTCAAGTGTCACTTGCGATCATTGTTGCGCGCGGCGCCCGGCGCTTATGGTGGCTCGGTCAATCGCCGTCGAACGACAGCTCCTCGGTCCACCCCTTGCAAGCGACAGGAGAACACCATGTCCGATCTGAAACTGCATCCCCAGGCTGCCGCCTCCCTGCAACGCTGGCACGCCATGCTGGCCCAGGGTGACCTGGGCGCCTTGCCTGACCTGCTGGATTCGAATGTGGTATTCCGTTCGCCCATGGCCCATACGCCTTATCCGGGTGCGCCGGTGGTCTCGACCATCCTCAATACCGTGTTCAAGGTGTTCAGCGACTTCGCCTATCACCGTCAACTGGTCACCGCCGATGGCCTGAGCGTGGTGCTGGAGTTCAGCGCGCGGGTTGGCGAGCGGCAGATCAAGGGCATCGACCTGATCCGCTTCGACGAAGCCGGCAAGATCGTCGAGTTCGAGGTGATGGTCCGTCCCATGAGCGGCCTGCAGGCCCTCGGCGAAGAAATGGCGCGCCGCCTGGCGCCCTATCTGGCGGCGAGCAAGGCGTCTGGCTGAGCGGCGGCGAGAGCAGGGCGGCCATAGGCCAATAACCCGGGCGCCCTGACAGGCGCCCGTCTTTTATGGGGTCTGAGGAAAGTGACGAGCCCCGAGCAACTGTTACCGAGAGCGCATTTTTTGCGCGCCATGAGCCCCGTCCTGGGGCATTTTCACTCGCTATGCTGATCAGTAATAGTCTTCGCCAGCCATTCTGAATAAGCAAAATCCAACTGAATCAAGCACCTGTAAGACGCAGCGGAGCCTTGGCACGCAATGTGCTGTTTTGGCTATATGGATAATTGGATACAAAAATACAAAAGGTGCCCCGATGAAATTTGCCCCAGCCTATACCGAGCGCCAGCCCGTGACCGCGGAGGAGGAGGCCTACAACTTTCTGTTGGAAGCGATCTGCAAAGGGCGCTTTCGTACCGGGGAGCGGTTGATCGCCGAGGACATCGCCAGCGAAATCAACATGAGCCGCATGCCGGTACGCGAAGCCTTCCGGCGCCTGGACGCCGATGGCCTGGTGACCCTGCGACCGAATCGCGGGGCCATCGTGCGTGGCCTGAACATCGACGAAATGCGCGAGGTCTTCGAAATGCGCAGTGCCCTCGAAGGCCTGGCGATCCGGGTGGCGGCGGGCAAGATCACCGAGCGGCACTTCAGCCATCTGGAGCGCTTGCTCGATGAGATGGACGACTACCGCGAAGACGGCGCCGAGTGGGTCAGCCGCCATCGCGCCTTCCATGAATACCTGTGCAGCCTGAGCGAACGCCCGCGGCTGATGCGGCAGATCTCGGCGCTGTATTCGGTGATCGAGCCGCATATGCGCCTGTGGCTGCAACACGCCGACAAGCCCCGCAGCGCCCGTGACGAACACGCCTCGATCATTGCCGCGCTGCGCTCCGGTGACCCGGACAAGGCGGCGCAGGTGGTGTGCGAGCACATCGAAGGCACCATCCCGCGGCTGATCCAGTTCCTGGAGGCCCATCAGTAACCACGCACGTTTCGCCAGGCGCTTCACGCTTGTCGTGAGCGTCAGCCGCCCTTGCTACCCGACATGACTGGAGTAATGCCATGCACAAGCCTTGCGCGTCAGCTGCCGTTTTTACCTTGAGTCTATGTTGTTCCCTATGGGCGCAAGCCGCCCCCGAGTTGCCGGAGCGCTTGAGCAAGAGCGAGAAGATCGTCTACTGCTCGGGCATGGATTCGCCGCCGCTGGTGTCGTTCGACACGCAGCAGAAACCGGTGGGGTTGCAGGTGGACATGGGCGAGGCGATTGCCCAGCGCCTGGGCGGCAAACAAGTTGAGTGGCGCATCTCGCCTTTCGCCGGGCTGATCCCGGCGCTGCTGGCGCAGCAATGCGACATGATCGTCGACCAGCTGTTCGACAAACCCGAGCGCCGGGAAGTGATCGACATCGTCAATTTCATGTACTCCAGCCAGTCCATCGTGGTGCCCAAGGGCAACCCGAAAGCGGTGAACAGCCTCGAGGACCTGTCCGGGCTCAAGGTGGCGGTCAGTAACGGTTCGACCATCCGCCTCCTGCTCGGCGCCGAGAACGACAAGCTGGTGGCGGCCGGCAAGCCGCCGATGAAACTGGTGGTGTACAACGTCGACGCCGATGCCTTCCAGGCGCTGCGCATCAACCAGGTGGACGCCTTCGGTACCACGGTGGAGTCCGCCGGGCACTATCAGCAGCTGGCCCCGGACCTGTTCCAGTCGGCGGTGCCGGCGTTCAACCGGATCCTCACCGGCTTCGGCGTGCGCAAGCAGGACCCGCAACTGAGCGCGGCGCTGAGCCAGGTTTTGCAGGACATGCGCACCGACGGCAGCTACGCCGCGCTGCTGGATAAATGGCACGTCGGCAGCGACAAACTGGACTGAGGGCGAGCTCGATGAACTTCAATTGGGACGTGTTCTGGCAGTACCTGTTGCTGCCCAGCGATGTCTACCTGACGGGGCTCGGGCTGACCTGTCTGATCAGCGTATCGGCCATGCTCCTGGGCTGTGTACTGGGGTTGCTGGCGGCGCTGATGAAGCTGTCGCGCAACCCGCTGTTGCAGTACCCGGTGCGCTTCTATGTGTGGCTGATGCGCGGCACGCCGCTGCTGGTGCAGATCGTGTTCCTGTATACCGCGCTGGCGGCCGGGGGGATTTTCCGCTTCGAGGACCTGGACCTGGGCTGGTTGGTGGTGCCGGGCAATATCCAGGCGGCGATCATCGCCCTGGGCCTCAACGAAGGCGCGTACATGGCCGAGATCATCCGCGCCGGCATCGGTGCGGTCGATAAAGGACAGTACGAAGCCGGTCGCTCCCTGGGCATGACCTTCCCCAAACTGATGCGGCGCATCGTGCTGCCCCAGGCGTTCCGGGTGATCGTCCCGCCGCTGGGCAACGAGTTCAACGTGATGCTGAAGAACACCACGCTGGTCAGCGTCATCGGCGTGCAGGAGTTGCTGCTCAGCACACAGATGGTCACTTCGGCGACCTTCCGGGTGTTCGAGCTGTACCTGGTGGTCGCCATCTACTTCCTGGCGTTGACCACGCTCTGGGGCTTTTTCCAGCGTTGGCTGGAGAACCGCTTCGGCCAGTCCGACCGCCCGGCGCCGGCGGCCAGCCGCCTGTTCGGGCGTCACACCCTGAAACTGCTGAGGGGGCGCTGAACATGCCGCACATGAATGAAGAACTGGTCATCGAAGCCCTGGATATTCACAAGTCCTTCGGCGACCTGGAGATCCTCAAGGGCATCTCCCTGCAGGTCCGGCGCGGCGAAGTGGTGGTGCTGATCGGCGCCTCCGGCTCGGGCAAGACCACCTTTATCCGCTGCATCAATCTGCTGGAGGACATCCAGGCCGGGCAGATCCGCGTCGCCGGGCAGCCCATGGGCTACCGCACGCGGGCCGACGGCAGCCTGGTGCGCGATTCGGAACGCAACATCGCCCGCCAGCGCCGGGACATCGGCATGGTGTTCCAGCGCTTCAACCTGTTCCCGCACATGACCGCCCTGGAAAACATCATCGAAGCGCCAATCCACGTCCTGGGCGTGTCGCGCGCCGCGGCCGAGGAGCAGGCGCGGGCGCTGCTCAAGCGCGTGGGGCTGTCGGAGAAGGCGGGGCACTATCCTTCAATGTTGTCCGGCGGCCAGCAACAGCGGGTGGCCATCGCCCGGGCGCTGGCGATGAAGCCCCAGGCGATGCTGTTCGACGAACCGACCAGCGCCCTCGACCCGGAGACGGTGGGCGAAGTGCTGCAAGTGATGAAGGAGCTGGCGGAGGAGGGCATGACCATGGTGGTGGTCACCCACGAAATGGGCTTTGCCCGCGAGGTCGCCGACCGGGTGGTGGTGCTCGATCAAGGTGAGCTGATCGAACAGGGGCCGCCCGAGCAGATTTTCAGCCAGCCACGCCACGCCCGGACCCGGGCCTTTCTCAGCCGGGTGTTGTGAGCCCGAACCCTCAATATGTGTGTGAGACCTGCCATGTTCGAATTTTCTGCCCACGAGTATCCCTACGCCTCCCAGCGGCAAAGCGTGTTCGCCAAGCGCGGCATGGTCGCCGCGTCCCAGCCCTTGGCCGCCGAGGCCGGCATTGAAATCATGCGTCGCGGAGGCAACGCCATCGACGCCGCGATCGCCACGGCGGCGGCCTTGACCGTGGTCGAGCCCACGGGATGCGGCATCGGTGGCGACGCCTTTGCCCTGGTCTGGACCCAGGACAAACTGCACGGCCTGAACGCCAACGGTGTGGCGCCCCAGGCCCTGAGCATCGAGGCGGTGAAAGCCGCTGGCCATGAACAGATGCCCTTGCACGGCTGGACGCCCGTGACGGTGCCCGGTTGCCCCTCGGCCTGGGCCGAGCTTTCCAGGCGTTTCGGCCGCCTGCCATTCGCCGACCTGTTGCAACCCGCCATCAGCCTGGCGCGCGACGGTTTCCCGGTGTCGCCGGTGGTTGCCCTGCAATGGCAAAGCGCGCTGGAAAACTTCACCCCGAGCCGCAACGCCGTGCTCGACAGTTGGTTCGACACCTATCTGATCGATGGCCGGGCACCGCGGGCCGGGGAAATGTTTCGCAACCCGGCGCAAGCCCGGACCCTGGCGGAACTGGCCGCCACCGGCTGCGAGAGCTTCTATCGGGGGGCCCTGGCGCAACGCCTGGACCAGCATTCGCGGGCTACCGGCGGTTATCTGCGTGCCAGCGACCTCAAGGACTACCGCGCCCAGTGGGTCGAGCCGATCAAGGTCAACTATCGCGGCGTGGACGTCTGGGAGATTCCGCCGAGCGGCCAGGGGCTGGTGGTATTGATGACCCTGAAGATTCTCGAAGGCTTCGACTTCGATCATCGCGACAGCCAGCAGACCTGGCACCGCCAGCTCGAGGCGATGAAGCTGGCCTACAGCGACGGCCTGCACTACATCACCGACCCCGCGCATATGCGGGTCGCGGTGGAGGACCTGCTCAGCGACCGTTATGCGGCCCAGCGCCGGGCGCAGATCGGCGAACAGGCGCAGGCCCCGCAGCCGGGCGACCCGCACGCCAGCGGCACGGTCTACCTGGCCACCGCCGATGCCGAGGGCAACATGGTGTCGTTCATCCAGAGCAACTACCACGGCTTTGGCTCGGGCGTGGTGCTGCCCGACAGCGGCATCGCCCTGCAGAACCGTGGCGAAGAATTCAGCCTCGACCCCGTCCATGCCAACTGCCTGGCGCCCGGCAAGAAGACCTTCCACACCATCATCCCGGGTTTCCTCAGCAAGGGCGGCGTGCCCATGGGGCCGTTTGGCGTGATGGGTGGTTACATGCAGCCCCAGGGGCATGTGCAGATGGTCATGAACCTGGTGGATTTCGGCCTCAACCCGCAGGCGGCCCTGGATGCGCCGCGCTGGCAATGGCTGGGCGGGCTGCAAGTGGGGATCGAACAGAACGCCTCGCGGGACATGACCGCCGCCCTGGCGCGTCGCGGGCACGAGGTACAGGTGGCCTGCGACCTGACCAGCTACGGGCGCGGGCAGATCATCCTGCGCGACCCGCAAACCGGCGTGCTGTGCGGCGGCACCGAACCGCGCACGGATGCTCATATCGCGGTGTTTTGAGCCAAGGGGCGCGGGCGCTTGTCCTCGCCGCGTTCCCGGCCGGCCCGGGCCGCCCTGTGGAGGCCGGATCCTCGACTAGACTCACGCGATCGATGAAAGCGAGCATGAGGTTCCGGTCATGGCAAAAAACAAAAAGGGCGCCGCCAAGGGCGCTCCCGCTGAACCCGCAAAACTGAGCAAAAAAGACTACGAGGACCAGTTGCGCCGCTTGCATGTGGAGCTGGTCAAGCTGCAGGAGTGGGTGCGCGAAAAAGGCATCAAGATCTGCATCGTCTTCGAGGGGCGCGACGGCGCCGGCAAGGGCGGGACCATCAAGGCCCTGACCGAGCGCCTGAGCCCGCGGGTGTTCCGGGTGGTGGCGCTACCGGCACCGACCGATCGCGAGAAAAGCCAGATGTACCTGCAGCGCTACCTGCCGCACCTGCCGGCGGCGGGCGAAGTGGTGATCTTCGACCGCAGTTGGTACAACCGCGCGGGTGTCGAGCGGGTGATGGGCTTTTGCAGCGAAGAGCAGGCGGACGGCTTCCTCAAGGCGGTGCCGCTGGTGGAGCGGGCGATCGTCGATTCGGGCGTGATCCTGCTCAAGTACTGGCTGGAAGTCAGCCAGGAAGAACAGACCCGCCGCCTCGAAGCACGGATCAAGGACGGGCGCAAAATCTGGAAGCTGACGCCGATGGACGTCAAGTCATACAGCCGCTGGTATGACTATTCCCGTGCCCGCGACGCGATGTTCAAGGCCACCGACACCGAACATGGGCCCTGGCTGGTGGCCGACTCCAACGACAAGCGCCGCGCGCGTCTCAATATCATCAGCGACCTGCTCAGCCGCATTCCCTACAAGGAAGTACCACGGGAGAAAGTGGTGTTGCCCAAACGCCAGAAGCCGGGCGGCTATCGGGAATCGGACCATCCGTTGCGACGGGTTCCGCAGAAGTTCTGAGCACCAGGCATAAGCCCATCTACCCGCCAAGGCCAGTGTCCGATGAACCATTCGGGGTCTTCTCCGCCCGTCCCGGAACCTGGCCGGATTGCCCGCCGGGACGCCGGCGACGAACAGCATCGCTGGAGCCGCTGGCTGCCGGGGCTGCGCATGCTGCGCGAATACCGCGTGGCCTGGTTGCGTCACGATTTCGTGGCCGGGCTGGTGCTGACCACGGTGCTGGTGCCTGTCGGCATCGCCTACGCGGTGGCGTCGGGGCTGCCCGGCATCTATGGCCTCTACGCGACCATCGTGCCGTTGCTCGCCTATGCGCTGTTCGGCCCCAGCCGGATCCTGGTACTGGGGCCGGATTCCTCGCTGGCCGCGGTGATCCTCGCCGTGGTCCTGCCACTGTCCGGCGGTGACCCGCAGCGCGCGGTCGCCCTGGCGGGGATGATGGCGATCGTGGCCGGGGTGGTGTGCATCCTGGCCGGCATCGCGCGCCTGGGGTTTGTCACCGAGCTGCTTTCCAAGCCGATTCGCTACGGCTACATGAACGGCATCGCGCTGACGGTCTTGATCAGCCAGCTGCCGAAGCTCTTCGGTTTCTCGGTCGAGGCCAACGGGCCGCTGAGCAACCTGTGGGCCATTGCCACAGCGGTGCTGGAGGGCAAGACCAACTGGATCGCCTTCATGGTCGGCGCGGCGACCCTGGCGGTGATCCTGCTGTTCAAGAACAGCCAGCGGGTGCCGGGCATTCTGATCGCCGTCACCGCGGCGACCGTCGCTGTCGCTGTGCTGGACCTTGCGGCAACAGCCGGCGTGTCGGTCCTGGGTTCTCTGCCACAAGGCCTGCCGGCGTTCGCCATCCCCTGGATCAGCCGCGCCGATATCGGCCCGGTGCTGATCGGCGGCTGTGCGGTGGCCCTGGTTTCGTTCGCCGATACCAGCGTGCTGTCCCGTGTCTACGCAGCGCGGACCCGCACCTACGTCGACCCGAACCAGGAGATGGTCGGGCTTGGCGTGGCCAACCTGGCGGCCGGATTTTTCCAGGGTTTTGCCATCAGCAGCAGCTCGTCGCGCACCCCCGTGGCCGAGGCCGCCGGCGCCAGGACCCAGCTGAGCGGAGTCATAGGCGCCCTGGCCGTGGCCTTGCTGCTGGTGCTGGCCCCGAACCTGCTGGAGAGTCTGCCCACCAGCGCCCTGGCCGCGGTGGTGATCGCATCGGCCATCGGCCTGATCGAAGTCAGCGACCTGCGGCGGATTTATCGTATCCAGCAATGGGAGTGCTGGCTGTCCATCGTCTGCACCGTCGGCGTGGCGGTGCTGGGCGCGATCGAGGGCATCGGCCTGGCCATCGTGATCGCCGTCATCGAGTTCCTGTGGGATGGCTGGCGCCCTTACTCGGCGGTCCTGGGGCGGGCGGAAGGGGTCAAGGGTTATCACGACATCACGCGTTATCCCGACGCGCGCCTGATCCCCGGCGTGGTGCTGTTTCGCTGGGACGCCCCGTTGTTCTTCGCCAATGCCGAGCTGTTCCATGACCGAGTGCTGGACGCCGTGGCGGCCTCGCCAACGCCGGTGCGCTGGCTGGTAGTGGCAGCGGAACCGGTCACCAGCGTCGACGTGACGTCCGCCGACATGCTGGCGGAACTGGACGACACCCTGCACCAGGCCGGCATCAAGCTGTGCGTGGCCCAGATGAAAGACCCGGTCAAGGACAAGCTGAAGCGGTTCGGGCTGTTCGCACGCTTCGGCGAAGCGGCGTTCTTCCCGACCATCGGCGATGCCGTCGACAGCTACCTCGCGCAGCATCCGCTGGAGGGGGAAGGGCGCGAGGATCGCTAAGCGGCAGTGGCGCGACTCAGTGGCAAAGTCGCGGGTGATCAGGTCCCGATCTTGACCGGGGCCTTGTCTTCCAGGGAGGACTCAGGCGAACCGCATCGACAGTTCCACGTCGCCGCCGAAGGGCACGGACAGGTAGCCACTGGCGGGCGAACGGACCCGGGCCAGGTAGTCCGGGCAGTAGTCCGTGTTGTCGGCGACGATCAGCGCGCCCGGCCGCAGGCGGCTTTCGACCAGGGCCAGGATATCGGCATACAACGCCTTGGCGCCGTCGAGCAGTAGCAGGTCGATGGACTCGGGGAGGTCGACCGCCAGGGTCTTTAGCGCGTCGCCCTCGCGGATTTCCACCAGGTCGGCCAGGCCGCCTTCGAGCAGGTGCTGGCGCGCCCGTTGCACCTTGGACGCCTCGAACTCGCTGCCGATCAGGCGGCCGCCGCCGTTGTCGCGGATGGCCGCCGCCAGGTGCAGGGTCGAGATGCCGAACGAGGTGCCGAACTCGACGATGTGCCGGGCCCGGGTGCTGCGCGCCAGCATGTACAGCAGCCCGCCGGTCTCGCGGGAAACGGGCAGCCAGAGGTCTTTCAGGCGGCCATAGAAATCCAGGTATTCGGTCTTGCTGTGCATCAGGCGTTCGCGTTCCTCGCGGGAGATGCCGGCGACGGCCGGGTTGGTCGCCGTATTGGCCTGCTCGAACAGGCGATCGAGCAGGGGCGCGAGTGGGGAGGTGGTCAATGTGCTGGTCATGGGGGCATCCCGTCCGAAGTTGACGCCTTGCGGCGCGTGGCTAAAATGCGATCAATTCGTCGCATTCAGAGGATATGAGCAAGTGACCCCCTGCGCTATTCGCATTGGCTGCGGCCCTGTCGGGCCATCATGAGCAACCGCCGGACCCCGCAGGTTTCCTCGCGCAAAGCGCCTAAACAGGCACGCTCGACGGAGCTGGTGGCGGCGATCCTGGAAGCCGCTACTCAGGTTTTGGCCAAGGAGGGCGCGCAGCGTTTCACCACCGCGCGGGTGGCCGAGAAGGCCGGCGTCAGCATCGGTTCGCTGTATCAATATTTCCCGAACAAGGCGGCGATCCTGTTCCGCCTGCAAAGCGATGAGTGGCAACAGACCACGCAGATGCTGCGCGGCATCCTCGAAGAGGGTGGCAAAGCCCCGCTGGAGCGGCTGCGGGTGCTGGTCCGGGTGTTTATCCAGTCCGAATGCGAGGAAGCCAGGATGCGTGTGGCGCTCAACGACGCAGCGCCGCTGTACCGCGACGCCCCCGAAGCGCAGGCCGTGAAGGCGCAAGGAGAGCGGATCTTCCAGGCTTTCATGGAGGAGGCGCTGCCCGAGGCGCCGCAGGCCACCCGCGCCCTGGCCGCCGACTTGATCACCACCACCCTCAGTAGCGTGGGCAAGGACTTTTCAGAAAGCCCGCGCACCGCCGCAGAGATCAAGACCTACGCTGACGCGATGGCAGACATGTTCTGCGCCTACCTCACGCAACTGGCGCGCCCCGCTGGCTGACCGGTAAAGCCGCGAGGTGGCCGGCCTGGCGCGCGGGCAAGCCTCCTGAAAAAGGGCGTTATTCAGCCATCAGCACCTGGGGTGAAACCACCCATGCGCTGCAAGGCAGCTGGTACAGCAACTGCTCTGCCGTGCTGCCGATCAGGCGCCCCAAGCCGCCGCGATGGCCAACCCTGCCCATGACAATCACGTCGATGTCATAGGCTGCGACGTAACTGGCAAGGACCTTGGCCGGGCTGCCCATGATCATGTGCTGGCGTTCCGGCGCAATGCCATTGCGTTCGGCCAGTTCGCCGAAGGCCGCGGCCTGTGCGTCGAACAGGGTCTTGGCCTTGCTTGTCGAGAAAAACGTCGAACTCTGGTCGAAGTTGAATTCGTCCGCGCCGATAGAGGACAGGTCATGGGCATAGACCACGTCGAGCTCGGCGTTGCAGGCGCTGGCCAGTTTGCTCGCCTCATGCAGTATCCGGTCGTTGAAGTCCTGGTACTGGTCATCGCGATGGAACGGGTCGACCGCCGCGACGATCTTGCGCGGCAATGCATGCTGTAGGTGGCTGACGAAATGCAGGGGCACCGGGCACTCGCGCAGCAAGTGGATATCCAGGGGCGTGAAGAACACCCTCGACAGCCGCGATTGATGCTCCAGGACCTTGATCAGCAGGGCCATGGGCTGTTCTTTGAGGTGCGTCAGGATTTCCTGCAGCGGGCTTTCGACCCATATCACTTCAGTGGTAACGGTGACTCCCAGTTTGCGCAGCGGGCGGGCCTGTTCTTCGAGCCACTGGCGATGGCGTTCGACATAACCCAGGCGCATTTGCTCCAGGGCCTGTTCGTTGACCAGGCTGGCCGTGGCCAGGCCTTCCAGGTAGTCGAAGGCGACGATGTGCAGGGCTGCGTCTTCGGCCCTGGCCAGGGCGGCGGCCCGATCGAAGGCGGGGCTGTTCTCCATCAGCGGCGAGGCGACCAGCATGAAACGTGATTGCTCGGACATGACGACTCTCCCAGGGGTAATTGACGGCAACGCGTCTTTGGCCGTGAAACCCTCTGCGATCCTGCCTGCGGCCGGCGGTGCGCGCTTGATCTGTATCAACCCGTCCGGCAGTGGAGCGGGCCAGCTGACGTGTGGTCAGTCGCGAGGGGCCCATTGATGAATTATTGATCATGATCAAGCCCAGGCCCTCGCTCCCGGCGCAGCCTGAAAGTCTTGCTGGACTCAAGCTCGGGCTCAAGGTTGGAGGATCGTCATGGCCACCATGAAAGCGGCAATTTTCGTGGAAAAGAACCGGATCGTGCTCGATGAAAAGCCGATCCCCGAAGTGGGGCCACTGGATGCCCTGGTGCGTATCACCACGACGACGATCTGCGGCACCGATGTGCACATCCTGCGGGGCGAGTACCCGGTGGCCAAGGGCCTGACCATCGGTCATGAACCGGTGGGAATCATCGAGCGGCTGGGTTCGCAGGTGCGCGGTTTTGTCGAGGGGCAGCGGGTGATTGCCGGGGCCATCACGCCCAGCGGGCAAAGTTATGCCTGCTTGTGCGGTTGCGCTTCCCAGGACGGCCCGGACACCCGCCATGGCTTTCGCGCCATCGGCGGCTGGAAGTTCGGCAACAGCATCGATGGTTGCCAGGCCGAGTACGTACTGGTGCCGGATGCCCTGGCCAATCTGTGCCCGATCCCCGACGGCCTCAGCGACGAACAGGTGCTGATGTGCCCCGATATCATGTCCACCGGGTTTTCCGGGGCAGAGCGTGGCGAGGTCAGTATCGGCGATACCGTCGCGGTATTCGCCCTGGGGCCGATCGGCCTCTGCGCGGTAGCCGGTGCGCGGCTCAAGGGGGCCAGCCAGATCATCGGAGTGGATGCCGTGGCCGAGCGCATGACGGTCGCCAAACGCCTGGGAGCCACCCATGTGGTCAACTTCAAGGACGGTAACGTGGTCGAGCAGATCATGGCGCTGACCGATGGCCGTGGCGTCGACGTGGCCATCGAAGCGCTGGGCACCCAGGGCACCTTCGAGTCCGCCTTGCGCGTCTTGCGGCCAGGCGGGCGGTTGTCCAGCCTCGGTGTCTATTCCAGCGACCTGCACATTCCCCTCGACGCCTTCGCCGCCGGGCTGGGCGACTACAGCATCGTCAGCACCCTGTGCCCCGGCGGCAAAGAACGCATGCGCCGCTTGATGGCGGTGGTGCAAAGCGGCGGGGTCGATCTGTCGCCCCTGGTGACCCACCGTTTCAAACTCGACGATATCGAAGCCGCCTATGAGTTGTTCGCTCACCAGCGGGACGGGGTCATGAAGGTGGCGATTACCCCGTGATGCCCGGCCGGGCGACGCGGGTGCTTGAGCGGAGGCGATCGATGATCATCGACATCACAGCGAAACCGACAGGCCACGGCTGGCTCGTGCACATGGATGCCCTGACAGTGGGCTTCAGCAGCCTGGAAGCCGCGACGGCTTTCGTCGGTCAACTCCGGGCGCGCATCGATGCGCCGCACCCCTGGCCGACCAGCCCTGGCCAGACGGAGGCCGCCCCTCGGACAGCCGGCGACCGATCCGCTCCGGCTACCAGGAAGGGGGCTTGCCCTGGCCTGCTGAAGTGACCCTCGTGGCCAGGGCGGCAAGGTTCGTCCGCAGGGAGGCTCTGTGAGCGCGACCCTTGGCCTGGAAGGCGCGGCAGCTGCGCTGGGAATCGGCTTGCTCATCGGTCTGGAGCGTGAGCGGCACAAGGGGCGAGGAGACAGCCGTGCCTGTGCGGGGTTGCGCACGTTCGCCATTACCGCGCTGCTGGGGTATGTGGCGATGCAGGTCGGTGGTGCCCTGTTGCTGGGGATCATGGCTATCTGCCTGGCCTTGCTGATTACCGTGGCGTATTGGCGAAGCCTGGGCAGCGACCCGGGCGTGACCAGCGAAGTGGCGTTGCTTACGGTGCTGGCGCTGGGGGCTATGTGCGGTACGGCGCCGGAATTGGCGATTGCCATTGGCGTGGTCATGGCGGGGCTGCTGACGTATCGACAAAAGTTGCATCACTTCGCCCGCAGTCAATTGAGCGAAGCGGAAATGCGCGACGGGCTGGTACTGCTGATCGCGGCACTGGTCGTGCTGCCGCTGGCGCCGGATCGTTACATCGGGCCTTATGCCTCCATCAATTTGCGCACCATCTGCACCCTGACCGTGTTGCTGATGGCCGTGGGTGCGGTAGGGCATATCGCCGTTCGCACGCTGGGCACTCGTTACGGTTATGCGATCAGTGCCATCGCTTCGGGGTTCGCCTCCAGCACGGTGACCATCGCCGCCATGGGGCATATCGCTGCCAGAGAGCCGGACAACATCAAGGCCCTGGGCGCGGCGGCATTGTTCTCCAACCTGGCCACGCTGACCCAGGTGGGCCTGATCCTGGGCGCGGTCGATACCGGTCTGCTGCACCCTATGTGGGGGCCGCTGTTCGCCGGCGCTGCCGCCACGGCATTGTATGGCCTGTGCCTGATGTTCCCCACGCCGGCCCAGGGCGCCCACCAGCCGATCAAGGTCGGCGGCGCGTTCAACCTCAAGCTGGCCTTGCTCGTCACGCTGGCCATGACGGGTATCACCTTCCTGTCGTCGGTGATGTTGAGTCACTTTGGTGAAGTCGGGGTGATGGTGACCGCAACCCTTAGCGGCTTCGCCGACGCCCATTCCTCGACGGCGTCGATAGCCTCCCTGGCCAAATCCGGCCAGTTGCCCTTCCAGGCCATCGCCGCGCCCGTGCTGATTGCGGTCAGCAGCAATTCCCTGAGCAAATGCCTGGTGGCCTGGGTCAGTGGCGGGCGCCGCTTCGCCGCCTATGTCATTCCCGGCCAGGTGTTGCTGACGCTGGCGATGTGGGCCGGCATCTGGCTGTACTGAAACCTGTCGCTTCGGGTAGCTGACAAAGATCAAGTCACCCGGCCCGGGAACGCTCAATCTGCAATTCCATTCCGTGTCCTGAGATGGCCGCGTGCCGAGGTGCCTTATGTCGCAGACCCAGCGTTTACTGCTCATTGCCCCTCCCGCCATGAACCGCACACCGGCATTCGACCGCGCTGCGGCGCTGGCCCGGGCGATGCAGTTACCCTTGCATATCGTGGCGTTCGATTATTTGCAGGCGCTGGCGGTGGCCGGCCTGTTCGCGCCCGAACAGATCGTCCAGGCCCGGGACGGGTATCTGCAAAGCCATCGGCAATGGCTTGACGAGCAGGCTCGCTCGATGAGCGAACAGGGGGTCGAGGTCACCCGCGAAGTGCTCTGGGTGCAGCATCCGTTCGAAGAAATCCTGCACTTCGTCAATGAGATGCCCCTGGCCCTGATCGTCAAGGATGCCGAAGAAGAGCCTGCCTTGAAGCGCGTGTTCTTCACTCCCCTGGATTGGCAGTTGCTACGGGACTGTCCGGTACCGGTGCACCTGGTGACCAATGCCCTCAACCCACGGCCACGCAACGTGCTGGCCATCGTCGATGTGCTACGCAGCGATGAGCAGGACAGGGTGTTCAACGACCAGATTATCGACGCCGCGGTAAAGCTGGCCGGGCAGTGTGCCGCGGCACTCGAGCTGGTGCATGTGTATGACTGGGCCACGGTATATGCCCAGGACATGGGGGTTGGCGTGCTGCCGCTGAATGTCGGGATCTACGAAGTGTTGGGCGAGGCGCAATTCGAGGCATTCGCGGCGCTGGCCGAACGCCATGGCGTGCCTCCAGAGCGTCGCCATTTCATCGAGGGTACGCCGCTGTCGTGTATCTGTGACTTTGCGACTGCCCACCGGACTGACGTCATTGTCATGGGAACCGTGCAGCACAAGGGACTGAAAAAACTCTTGGGCAGCACCGCCGAGCAGCTTTTGCACCGGGCTCCGTGCAGCGTACTGGCGATAAAACCGGACAAGACGCTTTGATTGAGGATTGAATCGCCCGTGGCGGCCCGCTGGCCGGTACGCCACGGGGCGCTGGTTTACAGGTGGAGGCGATGGATGACCTGGCGGCTGTCGTCGGGATCGTGACTCCGTTCGAAACCCAGGGCCTTGGCCAGGTCGCGCATGGGCGCATTGCTGGCGGCGTCGATCGAATACATCTGGCGAAAGCCGTTCTTGCGGGCAGCCTCGATCAGATGCTCCATCAATAAGGTTCCCAGGCCCAGGTGCGTCCATTCGTCGGCGACGGTTACCGCGCATTCGCATTCGTGCTCGCCCGTGGCGGCGTAGCGGCTGATACCGATCTCGATCAGTTGTCCATTCTCGTGAGCCAGTGCGACGTAGGCTATGTGCTGCTTGCCATCGGTATGCATCAACTGATCGAGCAGGGCGCCACTGGGGTCATTGATCTGGGCGAGGAAACGCATGTGCCTGGATTCGGGAGACAGGCGCCTGATAAAGGCGTACTCCCGCTCGCGGTCCTTTTCCGCCAGTGGCCGGATCAGCACATGATGGCCGTCCTTCAGCGTTTCGATCCAGTGTTCTCCGGGGACCGCGGCGTAGACGGCGGCGGCCCGTTCGTTGTGGTTTTTGACAGTGAGCATGATGGGGTTCTCCATACGGCCGAAAGGGGCCGCGCGGCAGGGCACACGCGGTTCGCTTCGTTTTACCCCGCTGATGACAGTCGGATCTGATCTGGATCAGACACCGGCGACAGGCGTCGCTCATCGAGTGGGATCTGATGTACATCAAGGCGCTTGCCGGCGGACAAGGCGCACTCTTGGCATATGCCGGCCTGTTCGACCGGTGCCTGAGCGAGGTGTGTGATGGGGCATTACCAACGTTTGCTGCTGATCGCCGATCCAACCCTGCATCAGTCGCCAGCCTCGCTGCGGGCTGTCGCGCTGGCCAAGGCCAGCGGGGCGGCGCTGCATGTACGCGGCTTCGCCGAGCCGGCGCCGGTGGTGCATCTGTGGGAAGAGAGAGTCGACGAGGCGGGCTATCAGCGTTATCTGCGTCGCCATCGCCGGTGGGTGGCCGAAGAGACCCAGCGGCTCGGCGACCTGGGGCTGGAGGCGACGGTCGACGTGTTGTTCACCACCCATCCGCTGCTGGACATCCTGAAGACGGTCGAGGAGCTCGGTCCGGACCTGCTGATCAAGGACGTCAGCCTGGAGCCGCTGCTCAAGCGGGTGTTCATCACGCCCCTGGATTGCCATCTGCTGCGTGAGTGCCCGATCCCCGTGCATCTGGTCAATCAGGCCCGTTACGGCTTGCCGCACCGGGTCGTGGCGGCGGTGGACCCATTCGATCCACCGACCCAGATCAGCGGCCTGAACGACACCATCATCCAGACGGCCAACGTCCTGGCCCTGCAATGCGATGCGCCACTGCACCTGCTGTACGCCTATGACCTGTCGCCGGCCTTCAATGGCGATGCACCGCTGGTCAGCGGTGGCTGGGGCATGGACGTTGTCGAGGAGCTGCGTGAGTCCTTGCATCTGGCGTTCGTCACCCTGGCGGAGCGTTATGCCATCGCGCCGGAACGCCGGCACTTTGTCCCGGGCCCGCCGGTGCCCGCGATCGGCGACTTCGTCGAGCAGTACCTGGCCGATGTGGTGGTGATGGGGACTGTGCATCGGGTGGGAATCGACCGCTTGATCGGCAGCACGACCGAACGGGCGCTGTACTCGGTGCCGGGCAGTATTCTGGCGGTCAGGTGAACGGCCCGGGCGTCACGGAGTGAGTACGATCGCCCCGTTGAACTGACCGGCCCGCAGGCGCTCCAGGGCCTGATTGGCATCCTCCAGGGCGAAGCAGGTGACGTCGCAGTGGACAGGGGTGTGCTGCAATTCTGCGAAAAACGCGCTGCCGTCTTCACGGGTCAGGTTGGCCACCGAGCGCACGCTGCGTTCGCCCCAGAGCAGTCGGTAAGGGAATGCCGGGATGTCGCTCATGTGGATGCCGGCGCAAATCACGCAGCCGCCCTTGACCGTGACGGCCAGCGCCGCCGGCACCAGCGGGCCGACGGGGGCGAAGATCAGGCTGGCATCGAGCGGGTGCGGCGGCGCTTGATCCGAGGGACCGGCCCAACTGGCCCCCAGCGACCGGGCATAGTCCTGGCCCGCGCGGTCACCGGGCCGGGTGAAGGCATACACCTGCTGCCCCCGGCCCAGCGCCACCTGGATGGCCAGGTGCGCTGCCGCTCCGAAACCGTAGAGGCCCAGGTGGCGCACATTCCCGGCCATCCGCAGCGCCCGAAAACCGATCAGCCCGGCACACAGCAACGGCGCGGCCTGGGTGGCCGAGAGCGCTTCGGGAATCGGCAGGCAGAAACGGGCGTCGGCGACCGTGTAGTCGGCGTAGCCGCCGTCCAGGTGACAGCCGGTAAATTGCGCCTGGTCGCACAGGTTTTCCCGGCCGGTGCGGCAGAACGCGCATTCGCCGCATGTCCAGCCGAGCCACGGGACGCCCACTCGCTGGCCGATCCAGTCGGGCGCGACGTCGGCGCCCACCGCGGTCACCTGGCCAACGATTTCGTGGCCGGGCACCCGTGGCAGCAGCGCCTGGGGCAACTCGCCATCGACCAGATGCAGGTCGGTGCGGCAGACGCCGCAGGCCAGGACTTTGATCAGCAGTTGCCGGGGGCCGGGTGTCGGGACCGGACGTTGTTCCTGTCGCAGCGGTTCGCCGGGGGTATGCAGGACCATGGCGCGCATGACGATTCTCCGGGCGTGCAGGGTCAGCGCAGGGCCGAGCGGTGGCAACCTGCGACCAATTGCTTGAGCCCCTCCAGGTTCAGGACCTTGACTTCCCGCCCGGAAATTTCCACCAGCCCCTGGTCCCGCAGGTGCGCGATGCCCCGGCAAATGGTTTCCAGCCTCAGCCCCAGGTAGGAGCCGATCTCCTCGCGGCGCATCTTCAGGATGAAGTCCCTGGACGAGTAGCCTCGCAGGCTCAGGCGTTGCGACAGGTTCAGCAGGAAGGCCGCCAGGCGTTCGTCGGAGTTCATATTGCCCATCAGCATCAACATGCTGTGATCGCGGACGATTTCTCGGCTCAGGAGTTTGTTCAGGCTGTGTTGCAAGGATGGCAAGTCCTGGGCGAGTTTCTCCAGTTGAGCGAAGTGGATGGGACAGACTTCGCTGTCCTCGAGGGCGAACGCGCTGCAGGCGTGTTCGTCGGCACTGATGGCATCCAGACCAAGCATCTCACCCGATATCTGAAAGCCGGTGACCTGTTCTCGACCGTCGATTGAAACCATGCTGGTCTTGAACGAGCCTATGCGAACCGCATACAGCGAGCGCAAAGGATCGCCTGTACGGTAGAGGGCCGCGCCTTTTTTTACCTTGAAGCGTTGCACGATCAGAGTGTCCAGACGCTCGATCTCCGGCCCGCTCAGGCCAAGCGGCAGGCACAACTCCAGGACACTGCAGTTGGCGCATGCAGCCTTGAGATAGTGGTTTGGCGACACTCGGGTATCGGGCATGCCAGTAAGCCCTCTATTTAGTGGGTGAAGCATAGTTCCTGTGCCTTGCCAGGGCGGGCCGCTCGGCTGCTGGCGAAAAGCAGGCGACGAATGGGAAAAACACCTGCCCCCTCATCGAGCTCAGGCAGGACGCGCCAGGGCGGGTCCTCAGGTTTATCTGCGCAGGGGCGACTTTTCGGCGCCTCGCGCGGGGATCTGACATAGATCAGAACCCTGGAGGCGCGCAGGGAGGAGTCTGGGTCGACACTGATGCCGATCCCGCGAGGGCGCAACGGCTGCCTTCATCAACGGGCACCTGGCATCGAAGCCCACCTGTCTGGAGGTCGATCATGAGCCAGTACCAACGGTTGTTGCTGATCATCAACCCGGCTCAACGCCATTCCCATGCCATAGATCACGCCGCGGCCCTGGCCCGGGCCAGCGGCGCGAGCCTGCATATCGCGGCCTTGATGAGGTCGCTGGATATTCTGTGGTTGCTCGAAGAGGGCGATCGCCAACAGGCCCGGGAAAGCTACTTGCAGGACCATCGCGACTGGCTCAAGGCCCAGGTAGAAGACCTGCACGGCCAGGTGCTGGCCGTGACGATGGAGGTGGCATGGGTCGATGACATGCAGCAAGGCATCCTCGACCATGTCGTGGAAATGCAGCCCGACCTGTTGATCAAGCAGATAGAGCATGAGCCGCGGCTCAGGCGCGCGCTCTTCACCCCCCTGGACTGGCACTTGCTGCGCCATTGCCCGAAACCGGTGTACCTGACTGGCGGGAATGGCAGCCTCTTGCCGCGCAAAGTCGTGGCCGCGGTCGAAGTGTCGGACACCAAGCCTGCGGACAACGAACTCAATGAGCGGATCATCCATGAGGCTTCCAGTCTCGCCTTGCAGTGCGATGCCGAGCTGCACCTGCTGTCCGCCTGTGATATCTCCGCGGCCTTTCTGGAAAATATGAGCGGCGTCGGCCTGACCCTGGCGGACCTTACCCGCAAGCTGCGCGAGGATCTGGAACAATCCTTCCTTGGACTTGCCGAGCGCTTCGGCGTGCCTGCCGACTGTCGACACTTCATCAAGGGCCCACCCGTCTCGGTGCTGAGCGAGTTTGCCCACGCGCAGGATGTGGATGTGATCGTGATGGGCAGGAACCAGTCCCGCGGGCTGGCCAAGCTGGTGGGCAGCACGATCGAACATATTCTGTATCAGGCGCCTTGCAGCGTTCTGGCGGTCTAGGGGAGGGCACCGGAGCGGGCTGCGGGCAGAGCAGGGGCAGAAGGGCGCGGCCCTGGCCGAGATCGGGCGCCGCGCATCGCCGATGACCCATCGGCAAGGGTACCAAGGCTCCGGCAGGAAGCCGGGCTTGCGGTAAGGCAGGTGAAGCGTTACCAGGACGAGGTGTGCGATGTTGAGAATCCAGCGTTTATTGCTCATTGCCCCAATCGAGATGACCCGCACCCCCGCGTTCGACCGGGCGCAGGCGCTGGCCAGCGCAACCGGTGCGATGTTGCACATTGTCGCTTTCGATCATGTCAACGCGCTGGCGGTGGCCGGCCTGTTCGACCACGACGCCATGAGCCAGGCCCGGGAAGGTTACCTGCAGGTGCACCGCCACTGGCTTGAACAGCAGGCGCGCTTTCAACGCAGCGAGGGCTTGCGGGTGACCACTGAAGTGGTCTGGGCCAGGTTGAGCCCGGCCCACGTGCTTGAGTACGTGAGCGACTTCCACCCGGACCTGGTGATCAAGGATGTGCAACGGGTGCCGGCACTCGACCGGGTCTTCCATCGGCCTCTGGACTGGCTGCTGCTGCGCGACTGTCCCGCCCCCTTGCACCTGGTCTGCCGCGCGGAAAACCCCAAGCCGCTGAAGATCCTCGCCGCCGTCGACCTGTCCCACCTGGAGGCCCTGACCCATGGGCTCAACGAACGGATTCTCGACCTGGCCTCGACGCTGGCAACGTCCTGCGGCGCGACCTTGCACCTGCTCAATGTCAGCAACTGGTCGGTGGTGGGCGACGCGCTGACAAGTGTGCCGACCTCGAGCCTGGATGCCAGCTTGCGGGATGCGGTCAACGACGCCCAGCAAGAGGCCTTCGATCTGCTCGCCGAGCGTTATGGAGTCGAGGAGAGCCGCCGACATTTGCTGGCCGGCATTCCCCATCTGGCGATCGAGCATTTCGCCCGCAGGAACGCCTTCGACATGGTTGTGCTGGGCACGGCCTGCCGCCACGGCGTCGAGATGTTCGTCGGCAGTACCGCCGAGCGCCTGCTGCGCCGTGCCCCCTGCAGCCTGATGCTGGTCAAGCCAGCTCCGGGGCCGGGAAATGACCATCTGGATACCCCCAGCAGAACACCTGGACCCTAGGCAGTCCGCCTGGGATTTCGAGAACGATGGTCTCGATCAGGCCACGGGCGCCTCTTGCTCGCGGGCTTGCTTGGCGTTCGAAACGTCAAGGGTGAGGGGCAGGGCGACGCCGTTCTTGGCGGCGAGGATCTCGGCCATGACGCTCACGGCGATCTCGGCGGGGGTCTTGCTGCCGATGTAGATACCAATGGGGCCGTGCAGGCGCTGGAGCGAGGCTTCGGTTTCGCCGAAGTGTTCGATCAGGCGTTCGCGGCGTAGCTGGCTGTTGCGCCGCGAACCGATGGCGCCGATGTAGAAGGCCGGGCTGTGCAGGGCCTCGAGCAGGGCCAGGTCGTCGAGCTTGGGGTCGTGGCTGACGGCGACGATGCAGGTGCGCAGGTCCGGGGCGAATTCGCGGACGATGTCGTCCGGCATGCCAACCAATTGTTCCACGCCCGCCACGCTCCAGCCGCCGATGTATTCGGGGCGGGGGTCGCAGACCGCGACTCGGAAGCCGTTGAACAGCGCCATGGTCGCCAGGTATTCGGCCAGCGCGCCGGCCCCGATCAGCAGCAGGCGGTAGCCGGGGCCCAGGGTGTTGACCATCTGCCGGCCATCGAAGATGAACTGCTCCGGGGTAGCGCTGATGGTCAGGGACACCTGGCCGCTGCCCAGGTCCAGGCTGCGGCGCACCAGCTTGCCGGTGTTGAGTTGGGCCAGCAGCTGTTCGAGGGCATCCCTCGATGGGGTGAATTCGAGGATCAGTTCCAGGGTGCCGCCACAGGGCAGGCCAAAGCGGTGCGCTTCGTCGGCGCTGATGCCGTAGCGCACCACCTGCGGCGGCCCGTCCGGCAAGCCGCTGCCATCGTAGGCGCTGGTGTAGCGGTGGATCAGGTCGTCCTCGATGCAACCTCCCGACACGCTGCCGACCACCCGACCATCGCCGCGCAGGGCCATCATCGAGCCCACGGGGCGGGGCGAGGAGCCCCAGGTGCGGGCCACGGTGGCGAGCAGCACGCGGTGACCGGCCTGGAGCCAGTCATGGGCGGTGCTCAGGACCAGTAGATCGATGCTTTCCATGGGGACCTCGGTTGTTCATGGGAGGGGGCTGCTGGCGGATCCGCTCCTGGCCAGGGGGATCGCCAGCACCTCGCTCCTTGCTTTCAGCGCATGTGCAGGATGATCGGGCTGCTGCTGGCCGGGTCGGTATGCCCGCGCAGCTTGCCGACCGCTTGCGCGTCGACTGCGCCACCCGAATTGCCCCAGGTGCCGCGCACGAAGCTCAGGACCTCGGCGATTTCCCGGTCCGACAATTGCTCGCGAAAGGCCGGCATGCGGTAGGCATCCGGCACGCCGGCGGCGACCACGCGCTGCGAGCCGTTGAGGGTGATGTTGATCGCCGACGCGTTTTCCTTGGCCAGTGCCGAAGTGGCGCCCGCCAAAGGCGGCATCCACTCGGCCTGGCCCTGGCCGTCCAGGCCGTGGCAGGAGGCGCAGCGGGTCACGTAGGTATGGGCTCCGGGGCTGTCCAGGCGGGCGGCGGCGGACACGGCCTGGTACTGCCAGGGCGCGCCGTCGCGCTGCGGATCGCCGGGCAGCGACTTTAGGTAGCGGGCGATCGCGGCCAGGTCCTCGTCGGCCATGAACTGGGTGGAGTTGTTGAACGCCTCGGTCATCGAGCCGTAGACCACCGCGTGCTGGTTACGCCCGGTCTTGAGGAACTGCACGATCTGCGGCTCGCTCCAGCGGCCCAGGCCGGTGTTGGAGTCCTGGCGCAGGCTCGGCGCGTACCAGCCGTCGAGCAGGGCGCCAGCGAGGAACGGTGCGCCGGACTCGTCCAGGGCCTGCTCGTTGAACGCCAGGCCGCGCGGGGTGTGGCAGCTGCCGCAGTGGCCCGGCCCCTGGACGATGTAGGCGCCGCGGTTCCACAACGCATCCTGCGCAGGCTTGGCGGCGTAGGGCGTGCTCGGGGCGAACAGGCCGTTCCACAGCGCGATGGGCCAGCGCATGTTCAGCGGCCAGGGGATAGCGCTGGGGACGTTGGGCTGGCTGACCGGTTGCACGCCTTTCATGAAGAACGCGTACAGCGCGCGCATGTCATCGTCGCTGAGCTTGACGTAGGACGGGTAGGGCATCGCCGGGTAGAGCCGCCGGCCGCCCGGGGCGACGCCATGGCGCACGGCGCGGTCGAAGTCGGCCAGGCTGTAGGCACCGATGCCGGTGTCCCGGTCGGGGGTGACGTTGGTGGCGTGAATGGCGCCCAGCGGCGTGGCCATTTCCAGGCCGCCGGCGAAGGGCGCCTTGCCCGGCAGGCTGTGGCAGGCCACGCAATCGCTGACCCGGGCGACGTACTCGCCGCGGCTCACCAAGGCGGGGTCGAAGCGGGTCGCCGCGGCCTGTTCCTGCTCGAAGGGCGAGGCGGGCTCGCGGGTGACATACCAGGCCAGCAGGCCTGCCGCGACCAGGCACGGCAAGGCCAGCCAGCCTGCGGTTCTTGCGAATCGGCGGTTATTCATGGGCAGTCCTTGTCGGTCAGCTGAAGGTGTATCGGCTCAATGGCAGGCTACGGATGCGCTGGCCGGTCAGCCGCGCCACCGCGTTGGCCACCGCCGGCGCCACCGCGGGCAGCGGTGGCTCGCCGACGCCGCCCATCTTTTCGCCACTCTCGACAATCCGTACATGCACCCGCGCCATGCGTGAAGGCGGCAGGATCGGGTACAGGTCGTAGTTGCGCGCCCGGGGCTTGCCGTCCACGTAGACCGCTTCTTCCACCAACGTCTGGGACAACCCCAGGGCCACGGCACCATTGACCTGGGCCTCGACGATCGCCGGGTTGACGATGCTGCCCGGGTCGATGGCCTGCCAGATGTCGTGGACCTTGACCTGGCCATTTTCGATCGACACCTCGGCGATCGCCGCCGTGTGCGAGCCGAACGGCGAGGCCATGGCCACGCCGCGGGCGCGGCGAGTGCCGTCCTCGGCGGTGAACGGGCCGCGCTTCCAGCCGCCGGACAGTTCGCCCACCGCCTGCAGCAAGGTGGTCAGGCGCGGGTTGTCGCGCAGCAGGTGCTGGCGTAGCTCGTACGGGTCGCGGCCGCCTTTGTCCGCCAGTTCGTCGAGGAAGGCCTCGTAGAAGAAGTCGTTGAGCGAATTGCCCACCGAGCGCCAGTAGCCGAGCATGGCCGGCCCCTTGACGTAGATCTGCGCGATGCGCTTGTTGGCAATGGTGTAGGGCTTGCCCGACAGACCTTCAAGGGCCGAAGGGTCGAGTTTCTCGCCCTGTTTGCCGGCGATGGCCTCGGTGGGGCCTTCGGTGGCGCTCACCGCTTCGATCGCCACCGGCAGCCCTTGGGCATCCAGCGCGGCCTGGAACTTGACCACGGCGACCGGACGCAGCACGTCACGCAGGAACTCTTCCTCGCGGCTCCAGATCAGCTTGACCGGGCGGCCGACGGCCTTGGCCAGGGCGATGGCCTGCGGGTAGGGACAGGCCGAGTCATAGAGGAAATGCCGGCCGAAAAAGCCACCCAGCAACGGCGAGTGCAGGGTGATCCGCGAGGGGTCGAGACCGGTGCGCTTGGCGATGTCGGCGCGGAACATGTCCGGCGCCTGGTTGGGCAGCCAGACCTCCAGCGAACCGTCGGGATTGAAGCGCGCCAGGGCCGAAGGGGGCTCCAGCTGGGCGTGGTTGAGGTACTGGTTGTGGTAGGTGGCCTCGACCCGGGTCTTGGCACTGGCCAGGGCGGCGGCCACGTCGCCTTCGTTTTCGTCGTCGCGGGCCGGGCCTTGCTGGGCGGCGAGAAAATCGCGGAACGCATCGCTGGAAAAGTCAGCGGGCATTGGCCGTACCTTCGAATCGGCGGACGCTTCCTGCCAGTCGACCTGGATGGCTTCCGCCGCGCGCTTGGCGTGCCACCAGCGTTCGGCGACCACCGCCACCGCGCCGGGCAACTGGTGAACGGAGTGCACGCCTTTCATGGCCTTGACCTGGGCCTCGTTGCGCAGGCTGCCCACCGTCATGCCCAGGCGCGGCGCATGCTGCACGGCGGCGTGGAGCATGCCGTCGACCTTCAGGTCGATGCTGTACAGCGCCTTGCCGGTGGATTTCTCGTAGGCATCGACGCGCCGCACCGGCTTGCCGATCCAACGGAACTGGCTCGGGTCGCGCAGGGTGATGCTGGCCGGATCGGGCACCGGCATGTCCAGGGCGCGACCGGCCAATTCACCGTAACCCAGGGAGCGGCCGGAAGCGGCATGCAGCACCCGGCCAGGCTCGGTGGACAGCTCGGCCAGCGGTACGCCCAGTTGCTCGGCACCGGCCTGCAGCAGCATGGCCCGCGCCAGGGCGCCCAGGCGGCGCATGGTCGGGTAGCTCATGCGCACCGACATGCTGCCGCCGGTGATGCGCATGCCGTTTTCCATCACCACGTAGGCTTCGCCGGGCGGTGCGGCCTCGACCACGAAGGTGGCGGGGTCGGCGTCCAGCTCTTCACCGACGATCTGCGCCATGGCGGTGTGGGTGCCTTGTCCGCCTTCCATGAAGGGGCTGAGCAAGCGCACGCTGCCATCCGGGCGAATCTCCAGGAACGCCGGCACCTGGGTCCCGCGTTCCGCGGTGTTCGCCGTGGCGGCCAGGACCCGGGCCGAACCCAGCGGCAGGCCGAAACCGAGCACCAGCGCGCCCACGGCGGTGCCGGTCAGAAAGCGCCGGCGGGACAGGTTGACCGGTTCGTCCAGCGGCAGATCCAGGAGGTCTTCAGCAAAATCGATGGGCTTGTTCATCAGGCGCTTTCCTTCTTGGCAGGCTGGGCGGCCAGGTCATGCACGGCGGCATGGATGGCGTTGTAGGTGCCGCAGCGGCACAGGTTGACCATCGCCGCCTCGATCTGCTCATCGCTGGGCGCGGGGCTGTGCTTGAGCAGCGCGGTGGCCGCCATGACCTGCCCGGACTGGCAGTAACCGCACTGGGCCACCTGGTGCTCGACCCAGGCGGCGACCACGCGCTTGCCGACTGCGTCCGCCTCGATCGCCTCGATGGTGGTGACCTCGCGGCCGACCACACCCGCCACCGGGGTGACGCAGGCGCGCACCACATTGCCGTCCACCAGCACCGAACAAGCGCCGCACTGGGCCAGGCCGCAGCCGTACTTGGTGCCGGTCAGGCCCAGGTCATCGCGGATCACCCACAGCAACGGCGTGTCGGCGTCGGCATCGACCTGATAGGTCTTCTGGTTGATTCGTAGTTCCATGGCTCACCTGCTGATCATCGGTTGGTGTGTCGTTGTTTTTTCTTCAGGAGGCGCCACGAGGCGTGTCCTTGCTCAAGAAACGCGGGTAAAGGGGCGGATACGCCAATCCGCTGCCCCGTGCGCCGGGCTGGCCGCGAGCACGTCGGAGTGGGCCGGAAGGTCCAGCGAGAAAAAATGCGAGGAGGTGTCGAGGGTATGTGCCAGGGGCGATGCCTGGCCGGCGCGGGCTTGGGTCATGGCGGCTGGCTCCTAGTGATCGGACTCTAGCCCAGGGGCCAAGGGTTTCCTATCCGATACCCGGCAAGCTCAGAGGATCAGGCAAGTATTCCAGAGGAATGCGCAATAACGCGGGCTGGGAGGCGTCGAGCAACTGCAACGAGTGACAGACAAGGCGGGGTTTATGGGCTGGCTACGGCTCGGGGGAGGGCTTGGAAGGAGAGCGTCGCGATGAACCATCGGGCCGCGCAACCTGTGCGCGACCCGACGGGTTTGATCCCTGCTTAGATCCGGTGGATCTGGGTGATGTGCGGCTTGCCTTTAATAGGCGCGTAGATTTCCACTACGGCCTGCCAGCTGTCCGACGAGCCAGGCACCGTTGCTTTCGACAGATAGCGATAGTTCGTGCCGTTGACGACTTGGGTCGAAACTTTTTCAGGGGTGTAGTGCACACCCACGAACCCGGCCAGGGCCTCTTTGAATACTTCCCGATCCTTTGGAGTCAGTTCGTGGTAAGGAGTCCATCCGCCAACAAAGTTCTCTTGAGCCGACATACGATATATCTCCATATATAAGTTCCTACTCGTCTGGCTTTTCGGAGTCCGCCCCGTTTATTGAATGGTTTCCGGAATCCATTGTGCCGAGTGGGTTTCCCAAACGCCTGCTCATCGTGAAACAGGGTATTGGGGAGAACACCGGCACGTACTGCACAAGTCGCGCACTGCAAGCCATCAAGTGGCGGGCGCGAACCGCTGGTCATGGAGGATGAGGTAGTCGCCGGCTTCAGATCCTTGTCCCTGATGGAAACAGCCTTCGATGAATGATGACCGCCAGACCTCCGTGTCTTGTCTGCAGCAGCTGTGCCTATAGGGCATGCCGCTGGATGGCCTTAAGCTATCAGGCAGCAGTGAAAAGTATGTCCGCATTTGGCTGTGTGAGATGTAAGGCGTTGGCTATTGGCTACGAGCGGCCAGAGCCCTTGAACCTGCTATCAATATTGAGGTTTATCGAAGGGCACAGCGCCGTCATCGAGATATCGGGTCACCGAACGCGAATGTTTGGCTGAGAAGCAAGCCGAATGAAGACGCTTTAAGGGGTTAGCCTGTAGCCTTGAACGATTGCAACCTGCGAGTTTCTGTTTTGGCTAGAAGTGTAGATAGGCGCGACTATGAAAATGTAGACCGCCCCATCGTGGTCATGGCGAAGGACTATCCGGCCGCATATGCCGTGGCGCCGCATGCCCATTCCTGCGGGCAGCTCATCTACGCGGTTTCCGGCGTCATGGAGATCCGGACGGGCACGGGCCTGTGGCTGGTGCCGCCGCAACGCGCCTTGTGGATGCCCGCGGGAATCTCCCATGCCATGCAGACCCGAGGCAGCCCGGTGGCATTGCGCACAGCCTATGTTCGCCAGGATCGCTATCCCACTGATGCCCCCCTGCACCCCGGCGCGGTACGGGTTTCGAACCTGCTGCGCGAACTCATCCTGCGTGCGGCGACGATTGCCCTTGATTATCCAGAGGACAGCCGGGATGGCCGCATCCTGAGCCTGATCCTCGAAGAGATTGCCTGGTCGCCGGAACAAGGGCTGCATTTGCCCACGGGCCGCGACAAGCGCTTGGTGGCCACCTGCGAAGCGATCCTGGCCAACCCACAGGATAATCGCACGCTGAACGACTGGGCCGGCCAGCATGGCGCGACAGCGCGCACGCTGTCGCGGCTGTTCACTGCCGAACTCGGGGTGCCGTTTCAAGTGTGGCGACAGCAGGCCCGCGTGATGGCGGCGTTGCCGCGCTTGGCCGCGGGCGAGCCTGTGACGACTGTGGCGCTGGAAATGGGCTACGACACGCCGGGCGCGTTCTCGGCCATGTTCAAGCGGCTGCTTGGAGCATCGCCCAGCCGCTACTTTGCGTAGTTGATCGGGCGTGCGCTTGTCCTGTTTGACGTAGAGGTTGTCTTTCTGCGCGAAGCGTGACGAGAGGAGGGGCAACACACTATCAAGTGATTCGGCGGCCGACTGTCCGCCGCCACGATTGATAGGGTTTCCATGGACTCGCATGCAGCACAACGGCGCTTTCTCCTGCTGATCCTCAGCTCCACCTTTCTGCAAGGCTCGTCCTTCGTCGCCAGCAAGATTGTCCTGAGTGAATTGCCGCCGCTGTGGCTGGCGGCGCTGCGGTTTTTCGTGGCGGCTCTCTCGCTGCTGCCCTGGTTGTGGCTGCGCCACCGTGCTCGGGTCGCTGCCGGCACAGCGGTTCCGGTCAAGGCCATGCCCTGGCTGCGACTGACCATCATCGGCCTGTTGCAGACGACCGGTGTCATGGCGTTCCTGACCATGGGCCTGACGCAGACCAGCGCATCCAAGGCGGCAATCCTGATGGCCAGCAATCCGCTGGTGGTGGCGCTGCTGGCCGGCATCCTGCTCAAGGAGCGGGTACGCCCCCTGGCCTGGCTGGGCTTGCTGCTGGCCTTTGCCGGGGTGGTGGTCTGCATCGGTGTGCAGTCGGTGATGACCGGCGCGATCGGCCCCGCGGAAGCGCTGGTCATGGCGGGCTCGACCTGCTGGGCTCTCGCCACGCTGGCCAGCAAGCGCTTTCGCTTGGCCGTCGATACCTGGACGCTGGCGTTCTGGCAGATGCTCATTGGGGCGGTCGCGCTCGCGTTGCTGGCCGCCTGGCGTGGCGAATCGTTCAGCCTGCCGGCCCAAACGATGGGGGCGTTCCTGTGGCTGGCCATTCCCGCTTCGACGGGGGCCATGGGATTGTGGTTCGCGGCCCTGCATACGGGCGGCGCCGTGCGCACCAGCGGCTTCCTGTTTCTGTGCCCTTTCTTTGCCGCGCTGATCACCTTCGCCATCAGCGGCGACATGCTTTCCACCCACGAAATGCTGGGTGGCGTGATGATCGCCGTAGGCATTGTCTTGCTGTCCCGGACACCGGCCGCGCGGCCGGCCAGCCATTCCTCGCCCCGGGAAACCTCGTCGTGACCCCCACAAATCCGCGCTGCTGGTGAAGGGGAGGAGGGCATGGCTGCTTTTAGCCAACCTGTGGGGCAACTTTAGCCTCGCGCATCAAAGCGTTTCGCCCATTGCTGCTCGCGGGCATGACTCACCAGCAGGTCCACGAAGACCCGCGTCTTGGCCGGCAGCAGTTTCTGCCCGGCGAAGTACAGCGAGATGGGGCCCGCGTCGACATACCAGTCCGGCAGTACCCGTTCAAGGGCGCCACTTTGCAGATGGTCAAGCACGTCGGGAATCGTCAATAGCGCCACGCCCAGTCCCATGAGCGCGCTCTGGCAAAGTGCTTGTGGGTCGTTGACCAGCAACCGCGGGCGCAACTCCAGTGCTGCACGCTGTTCCTTGGGGCCTTGCAGTGTCCAGCCGCGGACCTTGCCGCTTTGTAGCGAGCGCATGGCCAGGTGCTCAAGGTCATTCAACTGTTCGGGACGACGTACAAGAGGGTGCCTGGACAGACAGTCCGGCGATGCCACGAGCACCAAATGCGCCGGTGACAGATCCCGGGCGATCACCCCGGGCGAAAGCTCGATGCCGCCGCCGATGGCGACGTCAAATCCATCGGCGATCAGCTCCACCTGGCGATTGTCGAAATGCCACTCGGGAACCACCGCTGGATATCGCTTCATGAACTGCGGCATCAACGGCAGCAGGTAGTCGCGGCCAAAAGCGGGCGCCGCGGAAATACGCAGCACTCCAGCCGGCTCTCCGGCATTGCTGGTTACGTCGGCAATCGCCGCCTGGACAGTCTCCAGCCCACCCTTGACGTTAGCCAGAAAACGCTCCCCAGCCTCGGTCAAGGCCAGTCGGCGAGTACTGCGTTGAAACAGGCGTACCCCCAGGTTGGCTTCCAGTTGGGCGACATTCCTGCTCACCGCGGCCGGCGTGATACCCAGGCGCCGCGCGGCGGCAGAGAAACTGCCTGCCTCCGCGCTGCGAACGAAAGATTGCAGATTGGCCAGGGTTTCCATGATCGATACCTTCAAGCAAACGTTGAAAGTGATTCTAGTCACTCCCTACTACTTGATGGAAAAAGAAAAGCGTTTCATAGCCTCACCAACCACCACTAGAGGCTCACACCATGAACGCTGTCACGCTTCCTCTCTTTGGCAAGATCGCCATCGTCACCGGCGGCTCGCGCAGTATCGGAGCGGCCATTGCCCAACGCCTGGCCGCGGACGGCGCTGCTGTCGCCATTACCTACAACGCCTCGCCTGATCGTGCCGCGGCCCTGGTCGAGGCGATCACCGCTGCCGGCGGTCGAGCTATTTCGCTGGCCGCCGACGCTGGAGATCCCGAGGCTGTCCGCGCCGCGGTCCAGCAAGTCGCCATGTTATTCGGCAAGGTCGATATCCTGGTCAACAACGCCGGCATCAGTGTGCTCGGTGCTCCGCAAGACATCGCTTTCGAGGACTTCCAGCGCATCCTCGCGGTGAATGTCACCGGTGTTTTCGTGGCCACCCAGGAGGTGCTCAAGCACATGGGGCAGGGGGGGCGAATCATTCATATCGGCAGCTCCATGGTGCAATACGCGGCTTTCGCCACCGCCTCCGCCTACACCCTGACCAAGGGCGCCGTGGCGGGCTTCAGCCGAGGCCTGGTGCGAGACCTGGGACCCCGCGGCATCACCGTGAATACCGTCCACCCCGGGCCGACCGACAGCGACATGAACCCCGCCGAGGGTCCGGTGGCGGACTTCGTGCGTCCCAATATCGCTGTGGGACGCTACGGGGAAGGCCAGGACATCGCCAGCGCAGTGGCCTATCTGGCCAGCCCCGAAGCCAGTTTCGTCACCGGTGCCGAATTGATGATCGACGGCGGCTTCACCGCCTGAGGAGCCAGACATGAGCATGAGTATCAGCATCATTGGAGCAGGCGCCCTAGGCAGTGCGATCGCCAGGTTACTGACGAAGGCCGGCCTGGACGTGAGCATCGCCAACAGCCGTGGCCCTGACAGCCTCACGTCGCTGATCGCCGAACTGGGGCCCAAGGCTCAAGCCGTTACCGCCGAGCAAGCGGCTACCGCAGACCTGGTGTTCCTGGCGGTGAACTGGTCGAAGATTCCATCGGCACTGGCCGGGCTGGGCCCCTGGGAAGGAAGGATTGTGGTGGATACCAACAACCCGATTGAAGCGCCGCTGTTCAAGCCCTTTGACCTGGGAGGCCAACCTTCCACCCAGGTCGTGGCGCAAATGCTGCCCGGCGCCCGCGTGGTCAAGGCCTTCAACCATCTATCGTCGAATCTGCTGGCCAACCCGAACGCCGAAGGGGGCAAGCGAGTGTTGTTTGTCTCTGGAGAGCAGGCGCACGCCAAGCAGCAGGTCAGCGAGCTGATCCAGCAACTGGGGTTCCATGGCATCGACTTGGGCGACTTGCAACAAGGGCAGCTCGCGCAATTTCCCGGAGGGCCTTTACCGGCGCTCAATCTGGTCAAACATGACTGACGACGAGGCCGGTGAATACCGGCTTCGCTTTATGAGGACGGTATTGAGAGCAGGTTCGGCCGGAGTTTTTCCAGTTGCCCTGGAAAGGCGTTCGGAACGATCGTTTTGTGACTGGATATCTTATCGGTCACGAGTTGTCAGTCCACTACAGGGTGAGTAAGCTGTTCCCATGAATCAGCCATCGATATCTCCGCCCAGCGCCCGTGGCCCAGCCGATCACGACATTCGAAACCAGATTGTCGCGGCGGCCAACGAGCACTTCAGTCAGTACGGCTATGGCAAAACCACGGTCTCCGACCTGGCTAAAGCCATTGGTTTTTCCAAAGCCTATATCTACAAGTTTTTTGATTCCAAGCAGGCGATCGGTGAAGCCATCTGCACAAATTGCCTGGCAGAAATCGTTGCGGCTGTTGAACAGGCCATCAATGGAGAGACCCTTTCGGCAACGGAGCGCTTTCGACGCCTGGTCAAAACGGTGATCGCCACAGGTGTGAACCTGTTCTTCAACGATCGGAAACTCTATGACATCGCAGCGTTTTCTGTGTCGGAGCGCTGGTCCAGTTCGCAAGTCTATGACGCACAGATCAAGCAATTCATCTTGCAGATTGTGCGTGAAGGGCGAGAGGTCGGTGAGTTTGAACGCAAGACTCCCCTGGACGAGACAGTAGACGCGATACATCTTGCTCTGCGGCCATTCGTCAATCCTCTGCTGCTGCAGTACAACCTCGATTTTGTCGAAGAGGCGCCCACGCTCACCTCCAATCTCATCTTGCGCAGCCTCATGCCTTGATCTTCGGCTAACGCTCGAACGCCTGCTGCTCTGGGCGAGGTATCGCTCAATCGGCTTTTCACTTTGCCCTTCCTCCAACCGTCGAAGGGCATTTATTTAGCTGTAATGTGACTATTGACTGAAATAGTCACATGGATAAGTATGCGTCCGTTGCTTCTGCTGTTTTATCTCGGTGATAACCCTAGAGTTCTAATAATGAAAAAAATATTGCTCATGAGCCCGCTTGGGCTCGCTGTTGCGCTTGCGTCTTCTTACGTGTCTGCGAGCGGCTTCGCTCTCAATGAACAGAGCATCAGCGGGATGGGCTCTGGATTTGCCGGTCGTTCCTCCTCCGCTGAAGATGCGAGCACGGTCTTCGGTAATCCGGCGGGCATGTCACGCTTGAAAAGAGAACAAGTCAGCGTAGGGGCGGCGACGCTTTTCGCGAAGTCCGACATCAGCCAGACCCGCAGTACATTCGCAGGCCAGGAAGATGGCGACATGGTGCCCACGACTACGGTACCTATGGGCTACTACGTCAAACCCATTGATGAGCACTGGGCATTCGGTGTCGGGTTTTATGTGCCTTTCGGCCTGATAACCGATTATGGCAGCGGCTTTGCGGGGCGTTACTACGCTAACAAAAGCGAGGTCACGACATTTACCTTCCAGCCCACCATCAGCTATGCCTTTAACGACAAGGTTTCGATCGGCTTCGGTCCCACCATCAACCGTATCAGCGGTGAGTTGTCCGGGATGGTGCCCAATCCGCTCAGCCCTGGTCGCAACGACGGGAAACTCAAAAGCACCGGCGACGATACGGCCCTGGGTTTCAACGCCGGCATTCTGGTACAGGCTACCGATCGAACTCGCCTCGGATTGACCTACCATTCCAAGGTCAGTTACCACCTGGATGCCAAGACCAAGGTCACCGACGGCATCTTTAGCGTGTTGGGGGTTAGCGGCCGCAGCTATGACGCTTCGCTGGATGTGGATACGCCGGAGTCGGTGGACTTCTCGGTAACTCATCAGCTCAGTAATGACTGGACGCTCTACCTGGGGAGCACCTGGACCCGCTGGAGTCGTTTCAAGGAGTTAACCATCGAGAACACGGGCTTGCCTCCTTTATTGAGCGGATCGCTGGGCACGGTTACCGAAGAACAGGACTGGCACGATACGTGGGCCCACGCTATCGGTACGGCGTACAAACTGAATGATCACTGGGTACTTCGTGCCGGCTTGTCAATCGACCAGTCGCCCGCCAACAACACCCATCGCGGGCCCCGTATTCCAACGGGCGACCGGACGGTTATCAGCTTCGGGGCTGGCTGGACTCCGGCGGACAATGTCACGATCGATGTCGCTTATTCCTATCTGTGGGAGGAGAGCGTGCAGGTCAACGGTACCTCCGCGACCCGGGGCGCATACAGTGCCAAGTACAAGAACAGCGCGAGCGGGCTCGGCACTTCCGTTAGCTATCGTTTCTAAGATAGGGCGTCGCTCTACGATAAGGGGCCGGCCGGGAGTGCAGGTTACCTCCCGGCTAAAGCATATTTCCCTCGGGGAAGCTGCTTCGTCGCCACTCACACGCCCATGACGCGCGACATGAGCTCCTGATGAAATCGGCGTGGCGTGGGGCAAACTCCTCGCCAAATCCGCTTGAGGTTCCGGTGATGAGCACCCAGGAATTCTCGCTCGCTTTCATAGCCCCCCTCTCGAACGGGTAGTCGCGTGTGCCATAAAGCGCCGCGTCGCCTGGTCAAGTCATCGAGTCGCCACGGACCGGGTGTCAGGAGGTTGCCAGCCACCACCGAGGGCCTTGAATGCCGCAACCGCCGCCCGTGCCGATTCCGTTCGCGCCTGCGCTCGGGCATCGGAAGCCTGCAGCATCGTTTCGTCGGCGTGCAGGACATCGATCAGGCTGGCCGTACCTTTCTGGTAGGCCATGAACGACGATTGGCGAGCCTGCGTCAGGGAGGTTTCGCCTTCGCTCAGGGTGGTTGCCTGGACTTCCCGATTCACCAGGGCGGAAAAGGCATTCTCGACATCTTCGGTGGCGCGCAGTACGGACTGACGGTAAGCGGCCAGTGCTTCGGCTTCCTGCCCCTTGGCTTGCTCGATTTGAGCGTTTATGCGGCCAAAGTCGAACAGTCTCCAGCGCAGCCCCAACACGCCCGCCGACTGATTGGCGCCGCCGGTGAAAAGATTGCCGCCGGATACCACCGTGGCACTACCCAGCAATGCGCTGAGGGAGAATTTCGGGTAGTACTCGGCAATCGCCACCCCGATGCGCGCGTTGGAAGCCGCAAGCTGGCGCTCGGCGACGATGAGATCGGGCCTGCGGCGTAGCAGATCGGCCGGCGTTCCCATGGCCTTTATCTGCGGTGCAAGAGGAATGCTCCCTGCATTGGCCAGTTGCGCGCGATGAGTGCCGGGCGGTGTACCGAGCATGACATCCAGTGCATTCATGGCAGCATCCAGGCCGGTCTGCAGGACCGGCACTGTCGCCTGGACCTGCGATAGCGCACCCTCGGTCTGCTGAACCTGATAGTTGGCAGCGAGGCCCTTGCCGTAAAGCAAGCGCACTTTCTCTAGCAGCTCCTGCTGCGTTTTGACTTGGCGGTTGGCAATGTCCAGCCGGGCCTGCAATCCGCGGAGGGTGATGTAGATATCGGCGGTCTGCGCGGCGACGGCCAGTCGTGTGGCGGCGGCGCCCGCCTCGGACGCCTGGTACTCGGCGAGTGCGGCTTCGCGTCCGCGTCGCAGGCCGCCAAAGACATCGACCTCCCAGCCCGCACCGAGGTTAACCTCGTAGGAGTTTCCATACCGATCATAACCAGGCGTTGAGTTCAACACCTGGCCGAGCGGGGTCTCGATCGATTGGTAGGAACGCGCGGCCTGGCCACTGATGTTCCCCGAGGGCAGCAAGGCGGCATTTGCGGCACCCAATCCTGCCCGAGCCTGCGTGACTCGCGCCGATGCCTGCGCCAGATCCAGGTTCTGTTCAAGCGCCTTGGAGACGAAGTCGGTCAGCACGGGATCACCAAAACCTTCCCACCAGGCCACAAGACTGGCCGGCCTCGCCACAGGCCTCTGCTCGACGGCAGATTGACCCAGGTAACGATCCAGCAGCGGGGCGTGCGAACGTTGATAGTCCGGACCGACCGCGCAGCCTGCCATCAAGCTGGCGCTCACCCAAAGAGCAGTGGGGCGGAGGGGAGGCATTGAGGCTCCTTAAATCGAGGATGTTTGTGACCATGTTACGTTATGGTCACGGCCTGTCAATCAGCGCAATTTGACCAGCTTATAAAGTTTGCTCAATGAATACAGCGCATTTCCCATGAGCCTGGAGAATCTTGATACGTCACAGATTGTGACCGTTGACAGATATGGTCACTATACTGAGAATGTGTTGCATGTCCTATTGTTCAAGTAAGGGAACCTATGCGCCGGCTCCGATCTGTCCCCATTGCCGCTTGCCTGTTGCCTCTAGTCCTGACGGCGTGTGGCGACTCATCCACCGTTGAAGATCCACGCACGCAGGCCCCTCTGGTGAGGTCCTCTGCGGTGCAGGGGGCGTCCGGTGCTTCACGCTCTTTCACTGGCGTCGTGGCGGCCCGCGTCCAGGGCGACCTGGGTTTTCGGGTCTCGGGCAAGATACTTGAGCGCTTGGTCGACACGGGCCAGACCGTCAAGCGGGGTCAGCCGCTCATGCGTCTCGACCCAATCGACCTGGGACTGCAGGCGCGAGCGCAGCAAGAGGCGGTCATCGCCGCTCGGGCCCGAGCCAAGCAGACCGCCGATGACGAGGCGCGCTATCGCGACCTGGTCGCCGCGGGGGCTATTTCTGCATCGGCCTATGACCAGGTCAAAGCCGCAGCCGATACCGCAAAGGCGCAGCTCAGCGCCGCCGAAGCGCAGGCTGACGTAGCCCGCAATGCTTCTGGTTATGCGGTGCTGTTTGCCGATTCCGATGGCGTGGTGGTGGAGACGCTGGCCGAGCCCGGGCAAGTCGTCAGCCCGGGGCAGCCCGTGGTTCGACTGGCGCGGGCAGGGCAGCGCGAAGCCATCGTGCACCTGCCCGAGACGCTACGTCCGGCAGCGGGATCCACCGCGCAGGCGACGCTGTATGGCAACACCACGGAGGCTGTTACGGCGAAGCTGAGGTTGCTTTCTGACTCGGCCGACCGGATGACTCGTACCTTCGAGGCGCGGTATGTGCTTGAGGGCGCGCTGGCCAATGCGCCGTTAGGTTCGACCGTTACCCTGCGGATCGCCGAGGGCAGCGCCAATGGACAGGTGCTGCAAGTGCCGATCGCTGCCATTCATGACCCGGGCCAAGGCACTGGCGTGTGGGTCATTGCTGGCACACCGGCGAAGGTGGCCTGGCGACCTGTCCGGGTCCTGGGCTTGAGCGACGACGCAGCGCAAGTTGCCGGCGATCTCAAGGCCGGCGAGCGGATTGTGGCCTTGGGCGCGCATCTACTGCGCGAGGGGGAGGAGGTGAGACTGGCTCAACAGGGTGACGTCAACGTTGCCGGGAGCCATCCATGAGCCAGGGGCGCTTCAATCTCTCGGCGATCGCCGTTCGCGAACGTTCGATCACGGTATTCCTGATCTTCCTGATCGCCGTTGCTGGCACCCTGGCGTTCTTCAAGCTGGGGCGGGCGGAAGATCCGCCGTTTACGGTGAAGCAGCTGACGGTCATTACCGCATGGCCGGGCGCCACGGCGCAGGAGATGCAGGACCAGGTTGCAGAGCCCCTGGAAAAACGCCTGCAGGAACTGAAATGGTACGACCGCACGGAAACCTACACGCGTCCAGGTCTCGCGTTCACGATGGTGTCGTTGCTTGACAGCACGCCGCCCTCGCAAGTGCAGGAAGAGTTCTATCAGGCGCGTAAAAAGCTCGACGACGAGGCCATCAAGCTACCGGCGGGGGTCATTGGCCCGATGGTCAACGACGAGTTCTCAGATGTGACATTTGCGCTTTTCGCCTTGAAAGCCAAAGGCGAGCCGCAGCGGCTGTTGGTGCGTGATGCGGAGTCGTTACGCCAGCGCCTGCTGCACGTGCCAGGCGTGAAGAAGGTCAACATCATCGGCGAGCAGGCCGAACGCATCTTTGTCTCCTTCTCCCATGATCGGCTGGCCACGCTGGGCGTCTCTGCCCAGGATATTTTTGCCGCGCTGAACAATCAGAACGCGCTCACGCCTGCCGGCTCGATTGAAACCGACGGGCCGCAAGTCTTCCTTCGTCTCGACGGTGCCTTCGATAAGGTGCAGAAGATTCGTGACACTCCGATTGTGGTCCAGGGGCGCACGCTCAAGCTCTCTGACGTGGCAACTGTCGAACGGGGCTATGAAGATCCAGCAACCTTCCTTGTGCGCAATAACGGGGAAGAGGCTCTGTTGTTGGGAATCGTGATGCGAGACGGCTGGAACGGCCTGGACCTGGGCAAGGCGCTGGACTCCGAGACGAGCAAAATCAATGAAGGCATGCCGCTGGGCATGACGCTGAGCAAGGTCACCGATCAGTCTGTGAACATCAGTTCGGCCGTCGACGAGTTCATGGTCAAGTTCTTCGTCGCCCTGTTGGTTGTGATGCTTGTCTGCTTTCTCAGCATGGGCTGGCATGTAGGAATTGTGGTGGCGGCGGCTGTGCCGCTGACGCTGGCCGTGGTGTTTGTGGTGATGGCGGCCACGGGCAAGAACTTTGACCGTATTACCCTCGGGTCGCTGATTCTGGCGCTTGGCCTGCTGGTGGACGACGCCATCATTGCCATCGAGATGATGGTGGTGAAAATGGAGGAGGGCTATGATCGTATCAAAGCCTCCGCGTACGCCTGGAGTCATACGGCCGCGCCAATGCTCTCCGGTACGCTGGTGACCGCCATCGGCTTTTTGCCCAACGGCTTCGCCCAATCCACCGCCGGCGAGTACACCAGCAACATGTTCTGGATCGTGGGCATTGCCCTGATCGCCTCCTGGGTGGTCGCGGTGGCCTTTACCCCCTATCTGGGGGTGAAAATGTTGCCGGACATCAAGCCGGTCGAAGGTGGTCATGCGGCCATCTACGACACCCCTAATTACAATCGCTTTCGCCGGATTCTGACGCGGGTCATCGCCCACAAATGGCTAGTGGCCGGCACGGTTATCGCGGCGTTTGTCGTGGCGATTCTCGGCATGAGCCTGGTCAAGAAGCAATTCTTCCCCACCTCGGACCGTCCCGAGGTGCTGGTCGAAGTGCAAATGCCCTATGGAACCTCCATCGAGCAGACCAGTGCCACTGCCGCAAAGGTCGAGGCCTGGCTGCACAAACAGGATGAAGCAAAAATTGTCACGGCCTATATCGGGCAAGGCGCGCCGCGCTTCTACCTGGCGATGGCGCCGGAGCTCCCCGATCCCTCGTTCGCCAAGATCGTGGTATTGACGGACAGCCAGGAGGCGCGCGAGGCCCTCAAGTTCCGTCTGCGCGAGGCCATTGCCGAAGGGCTTGCCCCGCAAGCGCGGGTCAGGGTTACGCAACTGGTGTTTGGTCCCTATTCGCCATTCCCCGTCGCCTACAGGGTAATGGGGCTTGACCCGATGACGCTGCGCGAGATTGCCGGCCGGGTACAAGAGGTCATGCAAGCGAGCCCGATGATGAGGACGGTCAACCGCGACTGGGGACCACTGACGCCAACGCTGCATTTCAGCCTGGATCAGGGTCGTTTGCAGGCGGTTGGCCTGACATCCAACGCAGTCGCCCAGCAGTTGCAGTTCCTGCTGGCCGGGGTACCGATCACGGCGGTTCGTGAAGATATTCGTTCAGTGCAGGTGATGGGGCGCGCCGCGGGTGACATCCGGCTCGACCCCGCCCGGATTGAAGGCTTCACATTGGTGGGAGCGGCGGGCCAGCGTATCCCCCTGTCCCAGGTTGGAGAGGTGGATGTGCGCATGGAGGATCCGATCCTTCGGCGTCGTGACCGCACCCCGACTATTACCGTGCGCGGCGACATTGCCGAAGGCTTGCAGCCACCGGACGTCTCGAGCGCGATCATGAAGGAGCTGCAGCCGGTCATCGACACCTTGCCTGCCGGGTATCGTATCGAGCAGGCGGGGGCCATCGAGGAGTCGGGCAAGGCCGGCCAGGCGATCTTGCCGCTGCTCCCGATCATGATTGCCGTCACGCTGCTGATCATCATCCTGCAGGTACGCTCGGTCTCGGCGATGATCATGGTGTTTCTCACCGCGCCGCTGGGATTGATTGGCGTGGTGCCGACGTTGCTGATCTTCCAGCAACCATTCGGAATCAACGCCCTGGTCGGCCTGATCGCACTTTCGGGCATCCTAATGCGTAATACGCTGATTCTGATCGGGCAAATCCATCACAACGCACAAGAAGGACTGGATCCGCTCCACGCAGTGATCGAAGCCACGGTACAGCGTGCCCGCCCGGTATTGCTGACAGCGTTGGCAGCCATCCTGGCGTTCATCCCCCTGACGCACTCCGTCTTCTGGGGGACCCTGGCCTACACACTGATCGGCGGTACATTTGTCGGCACCATCATGACGCTGGTGTTCCTGCCGGCGATGTACTCCATCTGGTTCAAGATCACTCCTGTCAAGCAGAGGCAAGCTGAAACAGCGGAACTGATGTAGCAGGCGAACCCGCTAGAAGAGAGGACGCCACCGCCGTCCTCTCGAGGTTTCGATCATGACCCGGCCATAGGGCAACGCCAGCACCGATGCCGCAGATAGCAGCCCAGTGTGGGTCGCGGCGAAGGTCGGCGTAATAAGCGCCTGCCGATAGGCTGACTCAGCGCCAAGGGGAGGGGGTGCAGCACCGCCTTGGGTTGCCAGTCTCCGCCTGCCAAGGTGCGCATCAACTGCAGGTCGACACCTTTTTTATTGTGGCTCTTAAGAACGTTTAGTTTTAGAAAAATGACATGGCACCGATCACCATTGACATCTTTGTTCACCCACTGGATGAATTTGATAAAGGGTGGATCGAAGCTATCCTCACCAAGGACAGTGAGCTTAATTATTTCCAAATACGTGTTAAATATCTGGGCAGGAGCCAAGAGACATGACAGGGGAAGATCTGATTAGGGCTATAAACAACAACACAACACTCATGGAACTGAAGAATTGTCCTGGTGTGCCAGCTCAAATGAGCTGTGCTGTTTACGGGAAGGTGCAAGATGATGTTGGAAATGATGTCATCGAAAACAATGCGAGCATGAAGTACCAAATCGAACAGGCACTTTTATTTCGTGGCGATCACTCACAGACAGCTGTTTGGCACTTTCTTATTACGGGATCAGCGGTTCATCACTTTGTCGTTATCCCTTGGTACAAGCAGTCAGTCGGGACAGTGTATACGGTCTTTATGGCCTACGAGCATAAAAAGGGCGACGAGTATGGGTACTCGGTGGATAAGTATGTCAAGCATATCAATCCAGCCCCTGGCGAGATTAAAGGCTACAAGACAGTTTGGACGGCAAATGACCTAAGCACCATGCTCTCTGACTTGCTAACTAAGAGTAACGCTTGGGAAGAATATTTCGGTAATGTTGGACCCGCTCAGGCAGATGCAATCCGCTACTATCAATACAAAACAACAGCACTAAACTCTGCAGTTTCCAACGTGAATCAATACAAAGAGCTCTGTCGGTAGACTACTTGACCATCCTGGCGACCGCCTCACGCTTGGCCTGCAGTTACCCAAAGCCCACCTTCAGTGCCTTGATGTGCAGGTGGGCCTCGGCCAGCAGCCTAAAAAAGGCCGCCGCGTACTTTTGCCAAGGGGTGAGGGCGAAGTCCGCATTCATGCAAGCGCACTTGGATCAGTTCCGCGTAACCAGCGGTGCCGCGTACTAGGCGTACAGCGCAGTAGCTTCAACGGCATCGCCTTAGCTCAACAAGCTGCTGATGGCGGTGGACTCCCTCCATTCAAACCTGCCTCGAAGACCTTGAAGACCTCGAGGTCACGAACGCCGACACGGGCGTCTCGCTCGTGCTTCCAGAGGAGCACCAGCGTTTCTGGACTCATGCAAGGCAGCTGTCCGGCTGAACGCCCACTAATCGCAAGAAGCCCCCCCGATCTGGCTCCGGGTCGCCGACTCACCCTTTGACGTGAGCCGAAACGGCGCAGATCCACTTGCCTGATAGCGCCCTAGGGTGCCTGCTGAAAAAAGGCATTGTGTTGTCTCGAAAACGCATGTTATGTTTTTAACATCACCTAAATTAATGACAAATTAATAACAATCTGTGCTCAGGGGCTCTGACATGCCTACGGAAAAGAACAGCTTCCTACAGTTGCTGGAGCAAGAGTTCTCCAGCCTGACCCCTACCGGCAAGCGCATCGCCAGCTATCTGTTGGGTAACCCGGAACAGCTTCCGTTCGAGTCGGCCGATAGCATCGCGCAGCGGACCTCCACCACAGGGATTTCCGTGGGGCGCTTTTTTCGCTCCCTTGGCTACCAGAACATTGATGAAGTCAAACAGAGCCTGCGCGGTGAAACGCCCACCTCGTGGCTGATTACCGACCGCATCGGTGCCTTTCGTGCCGAAAGCAATCAGGAAGACGCTCTCGATCGTTCCATGAGTCGCGAAATCGAGGCCATCCGGCACGTGTACGGTCTAGCGCGCAGCAGTGCCTTTGCCGATATCGTGCAGCGCATCTACGAAGCTGATGCCGTATTCATCCTCGGAATCCAGTCCACTCGCGGGATTCTCACAGCGTTTCATAGCCACCTTGAATACATTCGGCCCAAGGTCTACTACGTCGATGGCCTGTCAGGAATCTACGCAGAAACCCTGAACTCCGGCTTCGCCAATCCCTACGCAATCATTTCGGACTTCCGTGCTTATTCCAGCGTGACCCAGACCTTCTGCGACGCGGCGGTAGACAACGACCTGTCACTGGCCCTGATCACAGACCTGCAGTGCCCTTGGGCCAGGGATTACCCGCTTGACCTCTTGCAACTGAAAACCGATGTCGGGCAGTTCTGGGACTCCCTTGCACCCTTGGCCTGCCTGTTAAATCTCATCGTGTCGGCCGTCGCGGAGAAATACGGCGATCGCCTCGATGAGCGCTTGGCCAAGAACCGTCAATTGCAAAAAGCTTTCGGTCAGTTCGAAAGCTGATCCCATCGCCCCACCGAATCCCAACTGGAGTGTTTGCGTGAACAACAGCCCACTTGTAGAGATCGATGCCCAGCGTTATCAGGTGCAAATCGACCTGATCTACGCCGGCGCAGAAAATCTGGCTGGAAAAGTGATCTATCCGAATGCTCGTTGCAGGTTGCACCGTCAGGCTGCGACTTGCCTGGAAAAAGCTAGCCGGCTCGCGCGCCAGGCCGGGTTTGTCCTGCGCATTTACGACGCCTACCGGCCACCCTATGCCCAGTACCTGTTGTGGGAAGCGCTACCAGACAACGACTACGTGCGTGACCCGCACTTGGGCTCCCATCATAGCCGTGGGGTGGCGGTGGATCTGACCTTGGTGGGCGCCGATGGTGAACCACTGGACATGGGCACCGCATTCGACGCGATGGAAGAAAAGTCCCATCAGTTCTACCCCGACTTGCCAGCAGACGTGCAACGCAATCGTCTGCTGCTGCTGGGGATCATGCTGGATGCTGGTTTCCAGGCAATTCCCACCGAGTGGTGGCATTACGAACTACCGAACGCCGACGATTACCCATTGCTGGAGGACGAGTAAGCCACGGGTTTTACAAGCCAATCGAACCGCAACACCGCCCCCCGAAAAAACCACAGAGTTTTCGAAAAGCACACTGCACAGCCCACTTTCAATGCGGCTGATAACAACAAACCAGCATCACTGACGTTTCACCTGCAACTGCCCGGTTATAGCTTTTATAAAAAACCTGACCTACTTCCCTATCGAATGATCAAGGAAACCGGCATGAACCCAATGAACACCGTGACCAGCAAAACCTTTCCCGGCGCCGGCAATCTGCTGCTGAGCGTTTTGTGCAGTGCATTGAGCCTCGGTGCCTGGCAGGCTGCTGCGGCGGCTGTACCCCAAGACACGCTGGTCATCGGCAAACCCGCCGATCCGCAGACCCTCGACCCGGCCGTGACTTTTGATAACAACGACTGGACCATCACCTATCCGTCGTATCAACGCTTGGTCGGCTACAAGGTCGAGGGCGACAAAAGCAGCACTGAAGTGCAGGGCGACCTGGCCGAGAGCTGGACCGTTTCCCCTGACAGCCTGGTCTGGGAGTTCAAAATCAAACCGGGCAATAAATTCGATGACGGTGCCCCGGTAGATGCCACAGCGGTAAAGTTTTCCTTTGATCGCTTGATGACCCTCAAGCAAGGGCCTTCCGGCGCATTTCCGGAGGACATGGTGGTGGCGGTCGTCGATCCGCAGACCATCCGCTTCACCCTGAAAAAACCTTTCGCGCCGTTCCTGTTTACCCTGGCCCACAACGGTGCTTCGATCATCAACCCCGATGTGGTCAACAAGAGTCCGGACGTAAACGCCTGGCTGTCGAGCCACACCGCGGGCTCCGGTCCTTTCCGCCTGAGCAACTGGCAAAAAGGCCAGTCGTTGACCATGGAGCCAAACACCTATTTCGCCGGCCCCAAACCAGCGCTGAAAACCGTGGTCATCAAGATCATCGGTGAGCCCTCCGTGCGCCGCCTGCAGTTGGAGCGCGGTGACCTGGACATCATCGAAGACATGCCCGAAGACCAGCTTGGCGCTCTCGCCAGCAAGCCGGGCGTCGTGGTCAAGGATTTCCCGTCGTTGCGGGTGACCTACCTGTACCTGAACAACAAAAAGGGTCCGCTGACCAGCGTCGATGCCCGTCGTGCGATAACCGAAGCCGTGGATTACAACGGCATAGTCAAAGGCATCCTCAAGGACAAAGCCAAGCTGATGAACGGGCCGATCCCGGACGGCATGTGGGCTTATGACAGCTCGCTGTCGCCGATGAGGCAGGACATGGCAGCCGCCAAGGACAGCCTCGCCAAGGCACCGCAGAAAATCACCCACCTCAGCTACATGTATTCGGACAAGGATCCCAACTGGGAACCGATCGGCCTGACTCTGCAAGCCGCATTGGCGCCACTGGGCATCAACCTCAAGCTGGAAAAACTCGCCAACGCGACATTGCGTGAGCGCGTCGGCCAGGCGGACTACGACATCGCTGCCGGGGCCTGGAGCCCGGACTTCGCGGACCCGTACATGTTCATGAACTTTTGGTTCGACTCCAAGATGCAAGGCCTGCAAGGCAACCGCTCGTTCTACAGCAACCCGGAAGTCGACAAACTGATCCGCGAAGCAGCCGCTACCAGCGATACCGCCAAGCGCGTCGAGCTGTACCAGAGCGCGCAGAAGGTGGTGCTCAAGGACAGCGTTTACGCCTACCTCTATCAGAAGAGCTACACGCTGCCGATGCGTGACTCGGTCAAGGGCTACTTGTTCAACCCCATGCTCGAACAGGTGTTCAACCTGGGCAGTATGAGCAAGTAAACCCGCTTCCTCGCGCCAGCTGTTCGCGGCTGGCGCGGCTTCTGACTCTCGTCGCTCGTGTTACTGAGGTGCCAAATGGCCTTCCTGACTTTGTTGCGCAAGCGTCTGCTCGGCCTGTTGTTGGTCGTGTTCGGTGTTTCGCTGATTACCTTTGCAATTTCGCACTTGATTCCGGGCGATCCTGCCCGACTGATCGCTGGCGACCGTGCCAGCGATGCCTTGGTGGCCGGCATCCGTCATCAGCTGGGATTGGATCTGCCGCTGTATCAACAATACGGTCGTTATCTGATGGACCTGCTGCACGGAGACCTGGGCACCTCGATACGCACCAGTCGTCCCGTTCTGGAAGACTTGCAAGCGTTCTTCCCGGCAACCCTGGAACTGGCGCTGGTAGCGCTGGTACTGGCGGTTCTGGTCGGCATCCCGCTTGGCGTGCTGTCAGCGGTTTATCACAACCGGGTCATTGACCAGATCGCCCGTACCCTTGCGGTCACTGGAATTTCCACGCCGGCCTTTTGGCTCGGTCTTGGTGCAATCGTTCTGTTCTACGGTCACCTTGGCTGGCTACCGGGTGGTGGCCGGTTGTCCGAAGGGCTGGCGCCGCCACCGACAATCACCGGTTTTTATCTGATCGACTCGCTGCTCGCCGGTGATGGCCGACTGTTTCTCGATGCTGTGGAGCACCTGATTCTTCCCGCTGCAACGCTGGGGTTCGTGACCTTGGGTGTCGTCGCACGACAGATTCGTTCAGCCATGCTTGATCAACTGGGTGAGGACTATATCCGCACCGCACGCGCCTATGGCCTGTCCCGATGGACCGTGATCCTGCGCCACGCACTGCCCAACGCCCTGATTCCTTCGGTGACCGTCCTCGGGTTGACCCTGGGTGATTTGCTGTATGGCGCAGTGCTGACCGAAACAGTATTTGCCTGGCCTGGCATGGGCGCCTATGTCGTCAAGTCGATCCAATCGCTGGACTTCCCCGCGGTGATGGGCTTCGCCATTCTGGTTTCGTTCATCTACGTGCTGTTGAACATGGCCATCGATCTTTTGTACCGCGTGATCGATCCACGCATCGGCGAGGTGAACTGAAATGTCTGTAACCCTGACGGCAGCGCGCCGCCCGCGCTGGAGCGAAAAAACCGCCTACCTGGCCTACCAGATCCGCCGAAGCCCGCTGACCATGGCGGGCCTGACGATCACTTCTATCGTGTTGCTGTGCATGATCTTCGCCCCTTGGCTCGCCAGCCACGATCCCAACGCACTGAACCTCGCCGAACGCCTGGCGCCACCGTCCAGCGACCACTGGTTCGGCACCGACGAAGTCGGCCGCGACCTGTTCAGCCGCGTGCTGTTCGGTAGCCAGCAGTCGGTGGGCGTCGGCCTGTTCGTGGCTTTTGCCTCCTGTTTCATTGGCGGGTTGCTGGGATGTTTTTCGGGAGTGGTCGGTGGTCGTTTCGACGCGTTAATCATGCGCCTGATGGACATCATGCTGTCGGTGCCGTCGCTGGTACTGATTATGGCCCTGGCGGCGGCGTTGGGCGCGAGCCTGTTCAACGCCATGCTGGCGATTACCCTCGTGCGAATTCCGTCCTACGTGCGGCTGGCCCGTGGCCAAGCCTTGAGCATCCGGCAGATGGGGTACGTCAAGGCCGCCCAGACCTTCGGGGCTGGACACTGGCACGTGGTGCACTGGCACGTCGCACGCAACGCGATGCCTCCATTGCTGGTGCAACTGAGCCTGGATATCGGCAGTGCGATCCTCATGGCCTCGGCCTTGGGCTTTATCGGCCTGGGGGCACAACAGCCCACGGCCGAGTGGGGCGCGATGGTCGCTACCGGGCGTAACTACATCCTGGATAACTGGTGGTACTCGACCTTTCCGGGCCTGGCGATTCTGATCACAGCCACCGGCTTCAACCTGCTGGGCGATGGCGTGCGCGATCTGCTCGATCCACGGCAACAGGGGAAATGACCATGCACACTTCGAGTCCAGTACTGGCCATCGATAACCTGAGCCTGGAATTCCCGGCTTACAAAAATAACGTCAAGGCCCTGAACGGCGTGTCGTTGCACGTCAATCCCGGCGAAATCGTCGGCGTGGTAGGCGAGTCGGGGTCGGGCAAGTCGGTCACGGCGATGCTCAGTATGCGATTGCTGCCAGAGCGCAGTTATCGGATCACCGCCGGCAGCTTGAGCATGCTCGGTCGCGACATGCTGGCGGCTCCTGAAAAGGAGCTGCTACAGATGCGAGGGCGCGATGCCGCGATGATTTTCCAGGAGCCGATGACGGCCCTGAACCCGACCCGGCGCATCGGTCGGCAAATGCTCGACGTGATCATCCACCACCAAAAGATCAGCGCGGCCCAAGCCCGTCTCAAGGCAATTGCATTGTTGCGTGACATGCACATCGCCAGCCCGGAGCAAGTATTGGAGAGTTACCCTTTCGAGCTGTCCGGAGGCATGCGGCAACGGGTGATGATCGCGCTGGCGTTCTCCTGTGAGCCGCAACTGCTGATCGCCGACGAGCCGACCACCGCCCTCGACGTTACCGTGCAACGCCAGGTGCTGTTGCTGCTGAGGGAAAAAGCCCGGCAACGGGGCACCGCCATTCTGCTCATTACCCATGACATGGCCTTGGTTTCGCAGTTCTGCGACCGGGTGTATGTGATGTATACCGGCGCGGTGGTTGAAGAGGGCGGTACCGTCGAAGTGATGGGCAACCCGCAACATCCCTATACGCAAGGGTTGCTCAGTGGCCTTCCGGAAATGGTCGAGCCGGGCCAGCCGCTGCTGACTATCCCCGGTCAAGTGCCAAACCTGGCGTCTTTGCCTGTGGGCTGCACCTTTCAGGAGCGTTGCCCCTACGTCATGCCGGTTTGTAGCAAACGCCCGAACCTCAACAGCATGAATGGTAATGACCAACGTAAAAGTGCGTGCTGGTTACCGGTTAAGGAGCTTTCGTGATGAACAATGCCGTTATTCATACCACCACCCAAATGGCACCCACGATTCTCCAACTTGACGATGTTCGCGTCCGTTTCCCCATCAGTAATGATTGGCTCGGTCGACCGCGGGGATATGCCCACGCTCTGAACGGCATTGACCTTCAGGTACGGGCGGGAGAAACCCTCGGAATAGTGGGCGAGTCAGGCTGTGGCAAAAGCACATTGGCGCAGCTATTGATGGGCTTGGTGCCGCCCAGCAGCGGCAAGCTGAACTGGGCCAGTCGCAGCGGCGGGGAGGGCAGCAGCAACGTTCAAATTGTTTTCCAGGACCCACAGTCTTCGCTTGATCCACGCTTGCCTGTCTGGAAAATCATCACCGAGCCGTTATACGCCCGAGGTCACGCCTCCCGTGCGCAGATGCGCGATGTGGCGGCCCGGGTCGCGGCCCAAGTCGGTATCCGCCCGGAATACCTGGACCGCTTTCCCCACCAGTTTTCCGGTGGTCAGCGACAGCGGATTGCCATTGCCCGAGCCCTCTCATCAGACCCGGATATTATTGTCCTGGACGAGCCGACATCGGCGCTGGATATTTCGGTTCAGGCACAGATCCTTAACCTTCTGGTGGAGTTACAAAGCGCTCGCAACCTGACTTATATCCTGATTTCCCACAACGTCTCAGTAGTCCGTCATATGGCAAACCGGGTAGCGGTGATGTACCTGGGGCAAATCGTTGAACTTGGCAGCGCAGCCCAGGTTCTCGATCAGCCACGCCATCCCTATACCCGCTTGTTGCTCGAGGCGGTACCACGACTAGGCGTGCCGCTGCATGCCGAACACGTTGCGGCGCCTACCGAATTGCCAGGGAACCGTCGGCTACCGAGTGGCTGCTTCTTCCGCGAACGTTGCGGCCTGTGCACCGCTGGCTGCGAAAAGCCCCAGGCCTTGCTGGAGAATGAGCAGCAGCGCGTGCGATGTCATTTACAGAGCTGATCACTGCCAGCAGACCAGGCCAACGTTTGCCTTTGCTGGCACCGGTGACAAGGAAAGTACGAGTTTTCATTGCAGAGCTCCAAACACCCGGCAACATCCGGGATCGGGGAGGGGGGCCAGCGCCAGGATGTGGCGCGCCATCAACCAGGACGGAGTCGGAAGCATGCCCGGTCTGGATACTCTATTGATGTGTGTTGTGGCGATAAACCACCGCCAGAGGAATTCATCTGGACTTAGAAGGCAATGATCGCTGGGACAGCAAGGTTGAAAATGCAGACTTTCGCATCTTTTGTTGAGGCCCGTTGTCAGCAAGTTACGCGGCAAATCGAGGAGCCTACAACAGGCTCTGGTGCACGCTCACCACGCCAGTCACGCACCAGGCCCGTCAATAATTACCACTGGCCGCTTATGAGACAGCCGACGATTTCCCAACCGCTGTATTCCCACCAGGAATATCGTTCATCGGAGCAACTTCTGGCCAGGCTGGCCATCTGGATTTCGCCAGCTTTTTGATGGGTTCCGAAAGGAGTGTCAATAGAAGCTGTCACCTGATTGACGGTCTGGGGGGGCTTGATGGTGGTCGGATGCACGGAAGCGTTCGCGACAGTTGCGGTGAAAGCGAGCGTCGCGGATACGGCCAGAGAAGTTATGGGCTTTTTCATGTTCGAATCCTTTCAGTTATCTGACATGCGGCTTATACATCGGCCTGACCTGCCTTTATCAATAATCTGAACAGATCGGGCACTCGCGTAGTGTGGCGCCATGAAAGCCTACCATCGCGCTGCCTCCCGCACAGTCGCTCAACGACACTATTGACAAGCTGGTAAATGCTTGGGTTTTCTGTGAGGAGAGCTGCCCAAGAGTTAGCGATTTCTATCGGTGTAGTGCCAATTCGCGTTGAGATTGTGGCTCAGCGCGACGCAGGCAATCGAGGCGCCAGGTTCGGAGCACTCTTGTGAATGACTCCTGCTTTGAAGGATTTGGAGTAGGAACGGCGTTGTGGCTGCATGAAAGACCCGCTTAAAAGGCTAGAAATGGTGTCCACCTAAATTTAAGTGCACATGCACACCATGTCTTGGCTTTGCGGCCTTGGGGAGATGACTTGGCCGGACGCATACGTAGAGATTCCACTGTGCCAGCATTAATCATGTCATTTTCTCTTCTCTGAAGCGTCATTAAAGCGTTGCAAAGTCACTAGATGATCAATTTTGATCCTGAGTGGTTGGTCAGGATTAAGCAGCACGTCATTGCTCTAACAGGGGATGAGTTAAATAAGGACGTTTATAGGGGTGTTGTCTTCACTTATGTCTGCTTGTTCGCTGAAGGAAAGCGCGTATCTGAAATTCAGATGGCGATAAACTTTATGATCTATGAGGAGTTCTTATGAGCACTGCTGCGCAATTGTATTCGCTTTCGAAGCGAGAAGTGAGCCCTATGCCTAACGCGGAGGATATGCAGAAGGAGCTGATTGAACGATTGTTAAAGGCCACAGAGGAACGTTGGGAATCTGATCTGTCTCTTTCGGCTTGTTGCTGCAGCGAAGACCGAAACGTAAATAGTTAACAAAGTCAGGCCGCTGGACACAGTGGCCTAACTTAAAGTCAATGCGACCGACACTGAGGGTGTCATGAAAATGACGAGCATTGTATATACGCTGGAATCCGCGCTTGAATATGAAAACCCTAGCCTTGTCCATTATTTTGCGACCGTCGAATCGCTGTCGGCCATTGAGTCAGCAGAATTGTTCGTCGACCTGAAAAAATGGTTGTGGCTTTGCTCCAGATTAGATGAACATTCCAGTACGGTATATCTCTTCGAAGAGCAGCGTCTGATCGACAGTTATTGGCACTGTTTTTTGCTATTTACCAGTGACTATCTTTTTTTCTGTAAAAAGTATCTCGGTGGTGTTGTTTGCCATTTGCCCGGTGTCAACGTGCAGCGGGCCACAAGGAACAAAACACCTAGAGAGTTAAAGTTGGAGATGAAGGGGAACCTCGGGTTGTTGAGGCAAAGCATGGAGGAGGTCGGCCGGGTTTTGGGCCATGCGACAATACTACGGTGGTACAGGGATATTCCCAATCGGAACAAGGAGTCCAGAGCATGAATATCCGCTTAGATGATGATCAAGACGAAACGGGGTTGTTCAATATTTCAAAGAATGACCGATGGATTTTAAAATCATCACTCCGGAGGATTTTTTGCTACCACTCATCGGGCGGGAGCTATGAAGTCATAGATGATGAGGCGGGCCAAGCGGAGTATCAGATTCTTGTTTGGGTGATGGCAGGGGGCATCAAGTTACACGATGCTGAAGCTGGGTTTAACAATAATGCGCAGGCGTTGAGTGCGTTTCACGAGGCGTTGAAAAAACTCTGTACAAAAAAAATCATTAAAGTAACTCATTCTACCGATGTGTCGATTTTGTCGGAGCGGGATAGGGTCAGATACAAATGGTTGCTGGAGCATTTTTGTTCTTTGGAACAAGCCGATAGCAGCCGGGTGGATATATTTCTGAGGCTGCGCCAGGCGCGTGTCTGTGTTATCGGGATGGGCGGCCTGGGCTCTATGTTGACACAGCTCCTTGCATCATCAGGCGTATTGAACTTTACCTTGATCGATGGTGATTGCGTGGCTGCAGACAATCTGCCCAGGCAAATTCTCTACAAGGACTCTGACCAAGGGAAGCCGAAAGTAGTCGTCATGAAGAGAACGCTGGAAGACTATGAGCCATCGGTAGATGTCACGGTGATCGAGTCTCATATTGACAGTCTTCATTGCGCCTTGGAGCAGCTGAAAGATTTCGATCTTGTGGTGTTGTGTGGGGACCAGCCTCGTTTGCAACTTCATACCTGGGTGGGGGAAGCATCGCTGGTGAATGATGTGCCTTATATAGCGATGGGTGGGAATTGGGTAGGGCCTATCAGCGTTCCCTATAAGTCACCTTGCTATATCTGTCAGGCCAGATTCAACAGGGCTCATATACCTGACTATGAAGGCTTTGTAACTGCCACCCTGGAAACTGAGATTCCACCTCGGGCAGCATTTGGCCCAGGAGCAGTCTTGATGGCGTCCTTGATGTCGACGATCTGTATCGAGTTTTTAGCTCAGGTTGCTCCGGAAAAATATAACTTCGAGCGGTTCAAGTGTGGCGTCTGGAAGGAGAGCATTATTCACAAGCTCGTCAGGTATACAGACTGCCGACGTTGCTCTTGAAGGAAAGCATATGCCACAGAAAAGGATACTCGTAATAGGTAAGGCACCTCCTGTGCAAGGTGGCGTCAGTATCAATACTTACGAAGTCGCGTTGGAGTTGGTAACAGCCGGTTATCAAGTGGACTTACTCTCCAATAGGCAAGAGGTGGCAGCTGGATACCGGCAAGTGGGGGTAAACGACCAAGGTCGCGCCGGCTTGAATTTTATCGATATTGAGCCTCTCACGGGTTTTTTTCATGTTCCATACTCTCCTTTGTTTTTCGAGCGATTAGCAGGTAAGTCCCTGGTGCTGTTGCAGGATCGGGACTATTCGCTGATCGTAGGATGGTATTTGTTTCCTTATGGGGCTGTGGCATCTTATATCTCTACAGTAAGTGGCATACCTTATGTTTTATTGCATGCTGGATCCGATATAAATCGCCTGGCTAATCATTCGAGCCTGAAACATATGGTAGCCCGAGATCTGCAAAACGCCAGCGCGATTATTGCGCCAAACAATAGCGCAGTTACTGAAAGATTGATGAGTTTTGGGACGAACCACGAAAATATAAAGCACTATGGGGGAGGGGCTCAATTTTTAAAACATCATGCAGTGCCCGGAAGGACGTTAGATCAGCTCGTCATTTCACTGCGTAGCTTGGTGAGCGAGGAGGCACCGTGGTTTAATTGGGATTTAATCAATTCACCAGCTGCACTGGATTTGTCTATCGACAAGCAAGTAGTTTGTTTGTATGGGAAAGCTTCGCAGTCTAAAAGAATTAAAGAGGTCATTGAAGAGGTTGACAAGGTTTCATCTGAAGTTAATTTTTCCGTGATCATGATATTAGCTGGGGAGCTTGAGGAGCTTAAGGGGATCTATACCTTAACTCGAACACTGCGGAGTGCGGCGACGCGTATTTTTTTTCTTCCCCCACTGTCAGTCGCACTTTTACATGAAGTCCTGGATGTATGTGATGTAGGTATTTGCATTGAAGAATCTTTTCAAGTAGACAGTCACTTGTCCCGTCGACCGCGAGAAATGATGTGCTTCTCCGTCATCCCTATTGTCTCGAAGGACTTTTTAAGCCTTCCCTACTATAGGGATACCTTGATAAATAACGAAAATTGTCTAGTCATAGATTCCGTCTCCTGCTTGAGTAATACCCTGTATTTACTACTAACAGATCATCAGTTGCTTTCTCATTTGAGGCGCGGCGTTGTTTTAACGTCCCAGTATGTGGAAAGTAAAATGGCGGAATGTAATCCGATTGCTGTGGCTATTGGCCAATGTGCAGAGAGCGTGGGTAATGAGTGAGATGTTCGATGTTGTGGTTGTGGGGGGGGGCTTCGCGGGCTGTTCTGCCGCGCTATCTCTGAGCAGAAGCGCGATGGCCGTCAAGGTGGTGGACGCTGGATACCAAAGAAATAGACTTTCGAACGGCGTGTATTCCTATCTGGGGATAGATGGGAAAAGTGCACATGCGGCTGCTTGTGATTTTGAACGGGAGTTGGACTCATACCATGTACCGATCTTGAGAAACTCCATCAGTAGTGTCGTCCTTCAAGAAGATTTATTTTCTCTAGTAACTGCTGAAGGGATGCAAATAAAGAGCCGTTACTTGATTCTGGCTACCGGTGTTCGAGATGTGTTGCCTGCATTACCAGGCCTTGAGGAGTTATGGGGGCGCTCCGTATTTAACTGTTTATATTGTGGTGCCTATGAGTATCAAGGGCGCATACTCGCCGTTTATGGAAGCGGGCAGGCGGGTTATGAAGACGCCATCAAAGCTACGTCTTGGTCAAAGAACGTCATTCTCTATCAATCAGCGGAAAGTGTGCTCACTGTTCAACAACTGGCGCATTTGGAACTGGCCGGTGTCGTTATCGAAACCTCGAGTGTCTCCCAGTTGATTGCGGCGCCACAAGGAGGGGTTACGGTTTTTTTGGTGGCGGGTGAGGCGCGCCATGTCGATGTGATGTTTCTAAGGTCTGGGATTATTCCCCGCTTGAGCTTGGCGAGCGACTTGGGCTGCGAGTTGGACCCGGCTGGCTATATTCAACTGGATCGGTTTGGCCGAACTTCATGCCCAGGCTTATATGTTTGTGGTGACGCTACGGGTCAGTTGTTTCAGGCTATTGGTGCTGCTGCAGATGGTAATAAAGTTGCTCGTCAACTTCACTATGACAGTCTGTTTTCGATCAGATGAGCTGAGGTGCCAGGGTGAGTATCGTCGAAAACTCAATAGTTCGTGAGTTCACTCATGTGTTTGGTATTCTTAAAAGGCTTCTTATACCTACTGTGAAGTCTGGTTTTTTTTGCCTGCTGATGTTGGTAGCCATAGGGGCTCTCTTAGGAGTGTGCGGACCTTTGTTGCTCAAGTTTTCAGTTGATCACTTGAGTGATACGACAAGTGATGGCAGCCACCAGGCGGCCGCAGTGCTAGTAAGTGCCTACATTGGCGTACTTTGGATTGAGAAAATCCTCAAAGAGTACAAGGCCGCACTCTATGTTCGAGTGGAGCAGGGCATTCAGCGAGCACTCATTAATAACGTACTGAGGGCTATTATGAGATCGAAGTTGGATACTTACTCTTCGGTCAAGGCGGGACCGGTTCACGAAGAGTTATCCAATGGGTTGATCGGCTTTCGAATGATGCTTAGCAACTATACTATGATTCTTATACCCGTGGCATTTCAGTTTTTGGTGATGCTCAGCGTATTTCTTCTGATTTATGGATTCGCTTATTTTTTAATTATGCTTTTAGCGTTTACGGTATACGCCATATTATTTTTTCGATCGACAAAGAAATTGCAGGCTCTGCAGGGAGATGCATTGAAATACCGTACCAGTGCTGGATCCAAAATGACTGATGCATTGTTAAATATAGAAACAGTCAAAGCCTTCAGTATAGAAAATGATGTCATCAAAGGTGTTGATGAGCAAATGGCGGGTGCGGAAAAGTTATGGGCGGTGTTTTCAAGGGAACGTCTGTTTTATAATGCGATTCAGGTTTCTGTGATTGTAGTAGCACTATCGGTCGTGCTGGGCATTGCCTTTACCCAAGTGAAGACCGGCGATGTGACAGCGGGAGATTTGGTTTTATTGATCTTTTATTTGGCTTCGATTGTTCAACCCATGGAAAGCTTGAATCTTGCATATAAAGAGATAAAACAAGGTGAGGTGCTTTTTTCAAGAGTATTGAAGTACCTGAAGCCTCTAGGGGAACCGCAGCCTTTGCCGGATATAGAGCTCCGGGATTTATCTCCACCCTCTCTGGAGTTCTGCAATGTATCCTTTACACACTCAAACCATCAACCAGTTCTGAGTGATGTCAGCTTTACAATTCGGGGGGGATCACTCACTGCAATCGTGGGGGCGAGCGGCTCTGGAAAAACAACTATCTCACGACTATTGATGCGTTTTTATGAACCTTCCTGCGGTAAAGTTCTGATGAACGGTTTGAATATTTCGGATTTTTCAGCTGAGTCTTTGAGGAGGGTGATCACTTGGGTACCTCAAAATACTATCTTGTTTGATGAAAGTGTTTTTTTCAATGTGTCGGTGGGTAATATTGACAGACCCGCGTCAGAGGTTCGTTCAGCAATGGAGGCGGCTTATGTCTCCGCGCTCCTGATGAGACCTCCTCAAGGCGATGAGTCGAATGTCGGAGGACGAGGTCACCAATTGTCTGGTGGAGAGAGGCAGCGAATTGCAATCGCCAGGGCCTACCTTAGAAGCTCCAGAATTATGGTCTTTGATGAGGCGACATCTGCACTGGATACGGTGAATGAGAGGCTTTTTTTCTCACGCTTGAAGATCGATTTCGCCGCTCTTACAAGAGTCGTAATTACGCATAAGCTGGAGGCCGTCGTGGATGCAGAGCAGATAATTGTCATGTCTGGTGGGCAAGTGGTCGAAGTTGGTACTCACATTGAGTTACTCGCCCAGGCGGGAGAATACGCGCGACTGTGGAGCAGTCGATTAGGTCTGAAAGAGGAGCTTATAGCATGAGTTTTATTGTTCGAGCGATGGCTGACAGCGATTGGCCCGCTTTGGCTGAGATATTCGAGCAACCGTTGTTTCGTTATTGGACACTTCGGATGCCATATCAATCAGCAAATGATGTCAAGAGGGTTGTTGAGAACCGAGCCTCTTCCGGGTTGTCCTTGGTCGCTGAACAGGATGGTGTGGTCGTAGGGTGCGCGATGCTCTATCGCTTCCAAGGGCGTAGGCAGCATGTGGCTGATTTCTGGATGGGGGTCGCCGACAGCCATCATCGTCAGAGTATTGGGGGCGCAATATTAAAAGAGCTAACTACGACTGCTTCAAAGTGGATGAACATAACGCGACTGGAGCTGACCGTTTTCATCGATAACGAACCTGCTATAGAACTCTATAAAAAATATGGTTTTACGCAGGAAGGCATACACAAAAAATTCGCCTATCGAGATGGAGAGTATGTGGACGCATTGAGTATGGCGGTGCTGCTTTAGTGTTCCTGATTGAGGTTTTTTGATGAACTGTTTATCTTTCGAAGATTTTCTGGATCGAACCATGGCTGGTATTGGGCCCCAGGCGGTTCGGGGTATATTGCGGCTTGAAACCATTAAGGATGTGCTCTCTTTTGTCACTGATGACGAGCGCTTCGTGTCAGTTCTTTTAGGTGGATCATACGCCAATCATCGTGCGCGCAATTATTCTGATGTCGATGTATATGCTTTTGTCGTCAATGAGCATATTCGTTGGCGACGCCAGTTCGAAGTGATCCAAGGGGTACCTGTCGAGCTGAATGTACTATCGATTTCCTTTCTTGATCAGATCATGAAAAATGCCCAGACAACTCGATATGCAGCTATTTTAAGGGCTCTCTCTGAGACCATGATTTTGAAGGGGGAGGAGCTGTCGCTTTCTATCAGGCATCGCGTCAATAGTATTCTCGAAGATCATATTGGTGGTGCCCCGGGTGTGGAGCGGCTGAGTCGAAAATTGAGGTTTTCGTTGACTACAAAACTAATCGACTTTCACCAGGAACCGGAGTCACTAAAGGCCCATATCATCTTGTGCTCAATGGTAGGCGATGTGTCTTCGCTCCTCAACTTGGTTGCTCAGGGGTGGGTCAGTAATAGTAAACATATGGTTGTTGGCATCAACCAGGATCAACGATGCGTCAGTCTGTTGAATCAACTCTTCGAATGCTACACCTCCTATATTTGTGCGGGTGATAAGGCTGCAATTACAGACACTCTTGTGCTGATTTTGACCGCTTGTGGAGGTGGAGTCTGGAGTGGGTTTGAGGAGTCATTCTAGGGCTCTCTAGAGAGTGATAAGAGTGTGGAGCTTTTGGGCCAGATTCAACTGTGATGGCCACTCAATTTTGACTGATCTTGGAGAGCCTACAACAGGCTATGGTGCGCGCTCACCACGCAAGTCACGCACCAGGCCCGTCAATAATTACCGCTGGCCGCTTATGAGACAGCCGACGATTTCCCAACCGCTGTATTCCCATCAGGAATATCGTTCATCAGAGCAACTTCTGGCCAGGCTGGCCATCTGGATTTCGCCAGCTTTTTGCTGGGTTCCGAAAGGAGTGTCAATAGAAGCTGTCACCTGATTGACGGTCTGGGGAGCCTTGATGGTGGTCGGATGCACGGAAGCGTTCGCGACAGTTGCGGTGAAAGCGAGCGTCGCGGATACGGCCAGAGCAGTTATGGACTTTTAACTGATTCGAATCCTTTCAGTTATCTGACATGCGGCTTATACATCGGCCTGACCTGCCTTTATCAATAATCTGAACAGATCGGGCACTCGCGTAGTGTGGCGCCATGAAAGCCTACCATCGCGCTGCTTCCCGCACAGTCGCTCAACGACACTATTGACAAGCTGGTAAAGCCTGGATTTTTCTGGGGGGAGAGCTGCCCAAGAGTTAGCGATTTCTATCGGTGTGGCGCCAATTGCTGTCGTCATGGTTTGAGGCGGAGGGATGCCAACGGCGTTGTTTCTGGGGACGGCATTCAAGTGTGCAGCGGTAACCGACGCCACACCGTGCATGATTACGAGAATGGAGGCTTTGCCAGGCTGAAAATTTGGCCAACCCTAGCCCCAGCTCTGTATATGATGATTCGTATAATGTATATTATGTTAAATTATGTGTTATGTCAGATATGTTCATGTGTCCAATCCCACATACCTCCGGTCAAATCCCCGCAAACCCCCGTTTCCCAGAAAATCAGAAGCTTGGGTTCCATTCATAATCCTATCTCTGCGCATGGCCCTTCAC
>NZ_JBWKZA010000016.1:0-140938 GCF_059424045.1 Pseudomonas sp. GW456-L12 | reverse complement strand
GAAGTGAAACGATGCATCGCCGATGGTAGTGTGGGGTTTCCCCATGTGAGAGTAGGTCATCGTCAAGATTAAATTCCGAAACCCCAATTGCGAAAGCAGTTGGGGTTTTGTTTTTGCGCGTAGAAAACGGTTCTTATCTCCAAACAATTTTGCACAGTTATTTTCGGGACGGACCTCTAGAATAGCTTCACGCCTTTTCAGAGCCAGAGCCTTGTATGTCAGATACGGTTGACGCCCCCGGGCTGTCGGAGTTGCCGCTGGATGACCTGGTGGCCTGCCACGAATGCGACTTGCTGATGCGCAAGCCAGAGCTGGCCCACGGAGAAAAAGCCCAGTGCCCCCGCTGTGGTTACGAGCTATACGCACACCGCCATAATGTCGTGGATCGCAGCTTGGCATTGGTTATTGCCGCGCTACTGCTCTATGTCCCCGCGAACTTTTTACCCATCATGCAGCTCAATCTACTCGGACAATCCTCTGAGGACACCGTGTGGAGCGGCGTAATCGGTTTGTTCAATACCGATATGCAAGGCGTGGCGGTGGTGGTGTTTCTCTGCAGCATGGGCATTCCATTGCTCAAGCTGGTCTGCCAGTTGCTCGTGCTCCTGAGCATTCGCTTGGACATAGGTCGCAGCTACGGCCTGTTGCTGTACCGCATTTATCACCACTTGCGGGACTGGGGCATGCTCGAGGTCTACCTGATGGGAGTATTGGTCGCCATCGTCAAGCTGGCGGACCTGGCTGCCATGACGGTCGGCCTGGGGTTGGTGTGTTTTGTCAGCCTGTTATTGGTTCAGGTATGGCTGGAGGTGGTCATGTCGCCGCATCAGATATGGGATGCCCTGGCCGGGGAGGATGCGCATGCGGGCGATTGATGCGGGCATTCTGGTCTGTAATGAATGCCACGAGCTGAACAGGCAGGAACCCGATACCAATGAGCAGACCTGCACTCGCTGCGGGGCCCTGGTGCATGCTCGTCGCCCCAACAGCATCATGCGTACCTGGGCACTGTTGATTACCGCGGCGATCCTGTACATCCCGGCCAATGTACTGCCGATCATGACGGTCACGTCACTTGGCCAGGGTGACCCCAGCACCATCATGTCGGGGGTGATCGTATTGGTGCAGCACGGCATGATCCCGATTGCGGCGGTGGTGTTCATCGCCAGTATCCTGGTGCCCACCTTCAAGCTGGTGGGGATTGCCCTGTTGCTGTTTTCGGTCCAGCGCCACCAGCCGTTATCGGCGCGGCAACGCATTTGGATGTACCGCTTTATCGAGTTCATCGGCCGCTGGTCGATGCTGGATATCTTTGTGATCGCCATCCTGGTGGCGGTGGTGAACTTCGGTCGGCTTGCCAGTATCGAGGCCAATCTCGGCGCAGTGGCCTTTGCCAGCGTGGTGATTCTGACGATGCTCGCCGCAGTAACTTTTGATCCCCGACTGATCTGGGATAACACGGAGTCGGACGACGACAATGAGTGATTTGCCTAAAGCTAAAACCCGTCCGGCTTCGAACTGGTCGGCCATCTGGGTCCTGCCCCTGATCGCGTTGCTGATTGGCGGATGGTTGGGCTGGCGTGCCTACAGTCAGACCGGTATCGAGGTCCAGGTGCGCTTTGAAAGCGGCGAGGGCATCCAGGCCAACAAGACCGAGGTGGTCTACAAAGGGATGTCGGTGGGCAAGGTCAAGGCCCTGGCCCTGGACGACGAAGGCAACACCAGAGGGGTGATTGCCACTGTCGAGATGAACAAGGACGTCCAGCAATACCTGAAGAGCAGCACACGCTTCTGGCTGGTCAAGCCGAGTGTGACCCTGGCTGGGATCACCGGGCTGGAGACGCTGGTTTCAGGTAACTACATCGCCATCAGCCCGGGAGAGGGCGAGCCTGCGCGCAAGTTCAAGGCGCTGGTCGAAGAACCACCGTTATCAGACGCCAAGCCGGGCTTGCACTTGACCATCAAGGCGGATCGCCTGGGATCGTTGAACCGCGGCAGCCCGGTGTTCTACAAGCAGATCCAGGTGGGGCAGGTGAAAAGCTACCTGCTCTCCGAAGACCAGAACACGGTTGAGATCAAAGTCTTTATCGAGCCGACCTACGCCAACCTGGTGCGCAAACATACGCGTTTCTGGAACGCCAGCGGCATCAGCATCGACGCCAACCTGTCCGGTGTGAAAGTGCGTAGCGAATCCCTGGCCAGCATCGTCGCCGGCGGTATCGCCTTCGCTACCCCGGAGAATCGCCGGGACAGCCCGCCAACCGACCCGACCCTGCCGTTCCGTCTCTACGAGGACTTCGACGCGGCGCAGGCGGGCATCCGGGTCAAGGTCAAGCTGAGTGATTTCGAAGGGCTCCAGGCAGGCCGCACGCCGGTCATGTACAAGGGGATTCAGGTCGGTAACCTCAAGGCCCTCAAGGTCGACCCGGATCTGTCCAGCGCCACGGCGGAGCTGACCCTGGACCCCCTGGCCGAGGATTACCTGGTGCAAGGCACCCAGTTCTGGGTGGTCAAGCCTTCGATCTCCCTGGCGGGTATCACCGGTCTGGAAGCCCTGGTCAAAGGCAACTACATTGCGGTGCGCCCAGGTGACAAGGGCGGTGCTCCGCAACGCGAATTCGAGGCGCGGCCCAAGGCGCCGCCGCTGGACCTGCGCTCCCCTGGCCTGCACCTGGTGCTGTTCACCGAAAACCTCGGTTCGCTGGAGGTGGGCAGCCCGATTCTGTACAAGCAGGTCAAGGTCGGCTCGGTGCAGAGCTACCAGTTTTCGCGGACCCGCAAGCAGTTGGTCATCGGCGTGCACATCGAGAAGGAGTACGAAGGGCTGGTGAACGGCTCGACGCGCTTCTGGAATGCCAGCGGTGTCACCTTGACCGGTGGCCTGACCGGCGGCATCCAGGTCAAGAGCGAGTCGTTGCAAAGCCTGATGGCCGGCGGTATCGCCTTCGACACGCCGGAACCCAACGTGCCGCTGAAAAAGCGCATCCCACGTTTCCGCTTGTATGCCGACAAGGAGCAGGCGACACAGAAGGGCACCCTGATCAGCATCAAGGTCGATCGCGCCGATGGCCTGCGTCCGGGCACGCCTATCCGCTTCAAGGGGCTAGATGTCGGCAAGGTCGAAGACGTCGACCTGAGCGGCGATCTGCAGTCGGTGCTGCTCAAGGCTCGGATCACCGAGGTGCCGGAGCGAATCGCGCGGGTCGGCAGCCAGTTCTGGGTGGTCAAGCCGGAGCTTGGCTTGATCAAGACCGCCAACCTGGAAACCCTGGTGACCGGGCAGTACATCGAGGTGCAGCCGGCGGCGAAGAACCTCGGCGCGCAAACCAGCTTTGTCGCCTTGCCCCAGCCACCGGAAACCGCGGTCGCCGAGGCCGGCCTGAGCCTGGTGCTGAGCGCGGCGCGGCGCGGCTCGCTGAAGGTCGGCGTGCCGGTGACTTACCGCGAGGTAACGGTGGGCAAGGTCACGGGCTACGAACTGGGCCAGACTGCCGACCGGGTGTTGATCCATATCCTGATCGAGCCGAAGTACGCGCCGCTGGTGCGTGGCGGTACGCGTTTCTGGAACAGCAGTGGGTTCGGTATCGACATCGGCCTGTTCAAGGGCGCAACCGTCCGTACCGAGTCGCTGGAGACCCTGATCCAGGGCGGTATCGCCTTTGCCACGCCGGATGGCGAGCGTATGGGCAACCCGGCGCGGCCGGAGCAGACCTTCCCGTTGTTCGACAAGTTCGAGGACGAATGGCTGACCTGGGCACCGAAAATCGCCCTGGGCAAATAACCCAGAAAGCAAAAAGGCCGTGATCGAAAGATCACGGCCTTTTTGTTTTACGGCTTCGGCGGTTACACCTCGTCCAGCTCCGCTTCGGCTTCTGGCTCGACGTTCAGGGTGGCCTTGACCTGATCGTGACGGCGGATGTACTTCCAGTCCGCCTCGTCGATGTAGATACCGTTCGGGCCGCTGCCGCCTTCCAGGTCGATGGCGACCTGGGCCGACACCTGCGGCTTCACACTGGCCAGGATCGGCACGAAGCCCAGTTGCAGGCTGGTTTCCAGCAGCGCTGCCTGGTTCTTCTCGTCGATGTCCGCGGCCTCGTCGAGGTAGTACGGCAGGCGGATGCGCCCGGCCTGCTCGCGGTCCATCAAGTGCAGCAACAGGTACATGTTGGTCAGCGCCTTGATGGTCATGGTGGTGCCGTTGGACGCCGCGCCATCGATATCGGTGTGGATCACCGGCTGGCCATTGACCTTGGTGATCTCGAATGCCAGCTCGAACAGGTCCTTCAGGCCCAGTTGGTTATGGTTGGCCGCTACGAGGCGGGCCAGGTATTCCTTGGCCTCTTCGTTCTTGCTGTCCTGCTCGGCGCTCTGGCTCAGGTCGAACACCGACAGGGTCTCGCCTTCTTCGTATTGGCCGGCGCTGTGGATGATCTGGTCGATGTGCTTGAGGGCTTCCTTGTTCGGCGCGAGCACGATACGGAAACTCTGCAGGTTGGACACCTGGCGTTTGTTGATCTCGCGGTTGAACAGCGCCAACTGATGCTCGAGGCTGTCGTAGTCGCTGCGGATGTTGCGCAGGGTCCGGGCGATATCGGTGACGGCCGCGCGACGCGCCTTGCCCAGGGTCAGGGCTTCGTCGGTGCGGTGCGCATAGGCGTTGATCAGCAGTTGCAGGCGGCGCTCCATGTCGTCTTCGCTGTCGAATTTGGCCACGCCCTTGAGGCGCACCTGGGCGTACAGCGCCTCGATCTGGCCATCGACCCGCTGCAGGCCTTGCCAGCTGTCCTGATAGTCGTTGAGCAGGGGCAGCAGGTTGTCCATGGAGTCGTCCACCGGCTCCATGAACGGCGTGCCGAACGGCAGGTCCGCCGGCAACAGCTGGCGACGGCGCAGGGCATCGTCGAGGGTGCGTTGCTTGGCTTCCATGTCGCCGATCTGCCGGCCCACCAGTTGCAGCTTGGCCGACAGCTGCTGGACGCGTTCGGTGAAGGCGTCGCTGGAGCGCTTGAGTTCGTCCTGGGCGGCTTCCATCTGCGCCAGCTGTTCCAGCTTTTCGCCTTCCTCGGCGCTCAGGGTCTGCGCGCGGCGGAAATCTTCCAGGGCTTTCTGCGCATCCAGCACCTGCTGGTACAGCGCTTCGGTCTGGGTCTTGCTCGCGGCGCGGTCGGCGGCCACCGCGGCCTGGGTTTTCAACTGCTTGAGTTCTTTGTCCAGGCGCTCTTTCTGGTCGCGCAATGCTGCGCGGTCCGCCAGGGCCTGCAAGGCCGGCGGTTCGATGTGGGAAATGTCGATGGACAGCCCCGGCACTTCGAAGCGCTCGCCCTTGAAGCCATCGAGGATCAGCTCCACGGATTTGACCCAGTCGCCGTTCTCGTCCAGGGCGATGCCGTGTTCGCCCAGCGGCAGGCTGAACAACTGGCTGTTGAACAGGCGCATCAGACGCTCGACGTCCTGTTGCGAGAATTCCTCGCGCAGGCGTGCATAGCTGTTGTTGTCGGCGTTATCGAGCTGCTGCTTGACCGACTTCAGGCGTTTTTCCAGATCCCGCAGGCGTTCTTCCAGGTCTTCGGCGGAGAACTGCCGGGACTGGGCCAGGGCGCCGGCCAGTTCGTCATGGGCATCCTTGGCCGCCAGCAGTTGCTGCTCCAGGACCTTGACGTCGTCCACCAGGGCGAAACGATGCTTGAGCACCGAGAGCTCGCCGAGCCAGCGCTGGGTGCCGGTGATTTCCCGCTCCAGGCGCATCATTTCCTGGGTGCTGCTGCGCTGGTCGTTCTGCAGTGCGTCCTGTTCGTTGCGGTAGTGCTCGGCCTGGATGGTCAGCTCTTCCTTGCGCGCGCTGGCGTAGTCGGACCAGGTGCCCAGCAGCGAATCGAGCAGCGGCGACAGGCGATGCAGTTTGCCGCGCAGGATGTCGCGCTGTGTCACGCCGTTGGCCAGGGCTTCCACCAGGGGGCCCGCGGCCACCAGCGAGTTGTAGTCCTGCTCCATGCGGCGCACGTCGCGGAAGGCATCTTCGCAGGCGGCGATGTAGTCGACGCTGCCGGAACGCAGGCTGTGTTCGAAGGCATCGAGGAACAGCTGCTTGAGCTTGGCCGCGGTGATTTCGCGCATGTGCAGCAGGTTGATGAACAACGCGCGGAAGGTCTTCAGGCTCTGCTCGCTGGTGGAGCGCAGCGGGATCAGGGTCAGGTCCAGCGGAATCGAGGTATGTCCGCCCACCAGCAGGCGACGCAGTTCATCCGGCTTGAGCTCATAGGCCTTCAGGCCCTGGCGCTCGAGGTTGGTGAACAGCTCTTTCTGCCGCAGGCAGGTGTCGTCTTTCTGGTAGTGCGCCAGGTCCAGCGAGCCGGCATAGGCGAAGAACTGGTGACCGAAACTGCCGCCCGGACCGCGCCCGGCCACGCCGATCACATGCGGGCCATGGGGCAGGGACACTTCCACCAGGATGTAGCTGGTATCGGTGGCGAAGTAGAAACGCCGCGACTGTTCCAGGCTGTACTTGCCGAAGCTCATGTCCGACATGCGTGCCAGGATCGGGAATTGCAGGGCGTTGATCGAGGCGGACTTGCCCAGGTTGTTCGCGCCGTAGACCGACAGCGGCTCTTCCAGCGGGAACAGGCCCAGGCTGTAGCCGGCGGTGTTCAAAAGGGCAAAGCGGCGGATGCCGTAGCGTTCCTTGCTCATGCGTCGAGCTCCTGTTCTTCGGCAATGGCGCGGGCCAGTGCGTCCTCTTCACTTTCCGATTCGACGAATTCGCTGAGGTCCAGCGGGTCGTCGGTCTGCAGCAGTTTTTCGTCGCTGTCTTCGTCGATCAGCACCGGCGTCGGCAACGGCAGCACGCTGTGCAGGCTGGCGGCCAGGTCACGGTCCTGCTGCACCGACAGGCACACATCGAGGAAGCGGTGCATCGGCGGCAGGAAGCGGTAGATGCCCGGCTCCTCGCCGGCAAAACCCAGTTGGGTCATGCGCCGCATGATTTTTTCTTCCAGTTCTTCATGGGTCTGCACTTCGGCCTGGATGAACAGGTCGCGGTACTTCTCCAGCAGCGACGGCAGTTCGTCGCGGCCGAGGCTGCCGCCGTCGAGCACGGCGACCGGGTCGCGGCCCTGGTCGGCCAGGTGCTCCACCAGGATGAAGGTGAACAGCGCCAGGCGCTGGGCGGTCTTGTTCACCTGGGCGGCGGCGTTCTCCGGCACGAAGTAGTAGAAGCCACGGGTGTCGCACACCAGTTCGAAGCCCAGGGCCTTGAACAGGGTGCGGTACTGGTCCTGGAAGTTCGACAGCTGGGAGTACAGCTCCGGGTCGCGGCGGCTGACGTGATAACCCTTGAACAGCTCGCGAAAGATCGGCGCCAGCTGGGACAGTTCGGAAAGATCAAGATGCATGTGGAGTGCTCGCAGAATTCTCGGCCACGTCATCGCGGGCCGAGAGCAGGGCGAAGGAGCGCAGGCTGACCTGGTGCTCGTGGGTGTGGTAGTCGCGGCGTTCCAGACGCTCGCGCTTGAAGCGTTTTTCCCGCGACAGGCGGGAGAACCAGTACAGCAACTCGTCGGTGGCACCGTCCGGTTCCTGCTCCAGCAGCCAGGTCATCAGGTCCGGCATCGGCAGGGCGTCTTCGCAGCGGTCGAGCATCTCGCGGACCGTGCGTGGCGCCCGTGGCGCATTGCCGCCCTTGTGGGTCTTGTGCGCCTTGGGAAAGCGCGTCGGCTTCGGCTCGAAGCTGGCCAGGGCATAGACATAAGCCTCGACCTGGCCGGAGCTGCCGAGGAAGGTGCTTTGCGGACGGGTGAACAGTGGCATGGCCGCTTGCGGCACGGCGTCGATGCCCTTGCGCCGGATGGCCGACAGGGCCAGGGCCGCGCCGCGGGTCACGGCGTTGTGCCGGCGGGCTTCTTCACGCAGCGGCAGCAGCAGTTCCCGGGCGTGACGCAGGGTCAGCTGGGCGCTGGTCTGCATTTCCAGGATCCGCGCGTGGGTGCGCAGCAGCATGTCGTCGTCCACCAGGTGGCCCAGGCGCTGCTGTTCGGTGAGCATGCGCAGCAGGACGTTCTCGACCTTGCGCACGCCTTGCTCGAAGGCGCCGTCGGCGTTCACCAGCTGGATCATCGGCTCGACGTATTCGTCCCAGGTGGCCAGTACCTCGGCGTATCGCTGGCGCAGGGGAATCTGCCGGTCGCTGGTCTTGGCCCGCTCGGCGACGGCCACCAGGGCCTGTTCGTCGTTGGCGAGCTTTTTCAATACATCGCGCACGCGCATGTCCAGCAACCGCAGCTGGCGGGCCAGGTCATGGCCGTCGCGGATGTCGAAGGCGTCCTGGATGTAACCGGCCAGGCGTTCGAGGTGGCGCAGGTAGGCTTCGATTTCCAGGCACAGGCCCAGGCGGTGCTCGCGCCGCAGGTAGGCGAGGAAGTCGTGGATCTGTGCGTTGAGCTCGAAACGGTTCGGGCTTTTCGCCACCGGAACCAGGATATCCAGGCGGATCCACACGTCCAGCAGGCTGGTAATGTCCTGTGGCGTACTGTCAATTTGCTGGGTGGCCAGCTGTGAACGCAGTTCGGCGAGGCTCAGGGTGCCTTGGTCGAAGTGCTCGCACAGTGGCTCCAGAAGTGCCCAGTGTTCGGCGAGGGCGCGCAACACGCGCTTGGGTTCGATCATCGGAATGGCCGGCTGGTTGGCAATGAAAAGCAGCGATTGTACTGCATCGGAAGGCTGACGATTCACCCCTCGGTCTTGTCATGGGCTGGACCGGTGTTTTTGTGACGAATCAACTGCGGGCGATCTTCGGCGAAGGACGGTAGAATCCCCCCACTTCAGTTATCCACAAGTGGCCGACCTTTGCTTATCGAGTCCCGCCGTCGCGCTTATCTGTCCGCCATGCAGGTGGTCAGCTGGCTGCCGCGCACCGAATTGCCCTTTGCGGCGCCGTCCCGTCCCGAGTTGCTGGTGATTGCCGAGCCCGTGGTCGAGGCCCCGGCAGCCCCTGCACCTGTGGCCAAAACGGTTGCCGAGCCTGTGGCCAAGCCTGCCGAACGGCCGAAAATCGAAGTGCCGCGTCCCGCCGGCGCTGCCGTTCGTCCGGTCAGCAAGCCCGTGGTCGATGCCGAGGAGGCCCCGGCGCCGGTCAAGGCCCCGCCCGTGCCGCCACCGCGTTTCGCCCTGCAATTGCTGCGCGCCGGTCGTTGCCTGCTGCTGGTGGAGTTACCCACAGGCGAAGCCTTCCAGAGCCGCGACCCGGCCTATCTGCTGCTCAAGGACATGCTGCGCGCCGCCGGCCTGCCGGACAGCCCGCAGATCCTCGCCGAGCCGGTGCGCTGGCCGATGCTGACCCGCGGCAATCTTGACCAGGGGCCGGACGCGGCGCGGGATTTCGTCCAGGCCTTTGTCGGGGCGCGCGTCGAAGAAGAACCTTGTGTCTGCCTGTGGCTGATCGGCCTGCCGGCGGTGCGTTTCGCGGGCGAGGCTGATGCGCAGTCCTACAACCGTGAACTCCAGGTCGAAGGCCTGGGCTCGGCCTGGGCGCTGCCTGGGCTGGAACTATTAATGGAAGAGCCACAGCGTAAGGCTGATGTCTGGCAAGCCATGCGTCGGCTGATGGCGCGTTGGAAAAGTAGCAATGAGTGACGCTTTATCGTTCCGCCAGGCCACCGAGGCGGATCTGGATGCCATCCTGAAAATCGAATACGCGGCGTTCAGCCATCCCTGGACCCGCGGCATTTTCACCGATGCCCTGAAATCCTATGAAGTCTGGCTGATGTTCGAAGGCAGCCAGCAGGTCGGCCACGGGGTGATCCAGGTGATCATCGACGAAGCCCATCTGCTCAATATCACCGTCAAGCCGGAAAACCAGGGCCGTGGCCTGGGCCTGCGCTTGCTGGAAGAGTTGATGAAGCGCGCCTACCAGAAAGACGCGCGCGAATGCTTCCTCGAAGTGCGCTCCAGCAACCAGACCGCCTACCGTCTGTACGAGCGCTACGGTTTCAACGAAGTCGGCCGCCGCCGCGATTACTATCCGGCGACAGGCGGGCGCGAAGATGCGTTGGTGATGGCCTGCACCCTGGTCGATTGACGGCGTATCGAGCCGCTATCGTAGGAGCGAGGCTTGCCCGTGATAGCGGTGTGTCAGGCAAACCGCTATCACGGGCAAGCCTCGCTCCTACAGTTGTTAAAGGCAGGTATCAGCGTTTGCCATCCAGTGGGTCGCGCTGGGCCAGTTCGGCTTCGTCCAGGCCATTGCCGCCGCCGATATCGTCTTCATCGACAATGCTCAGGTCCCAGTCGGCCGGCTGGTCTTCACCGGCTTCATGGGCGGAGCGGGCGCCGTCTTCGCGGATCAGGTTTTCCGGGGTCAGCTCATCGTCGTTGGGCTCATCCTCGGCGTTGCCGGTCAGGCTGGAGCCATGGATGTGCCTGTGGGGAGTACGATGCTCCACAGGGCTGGAAGCAGGGTCGCCGACCCTGGCGCCGGGTTCTTCTTCATCGAAATCCAGCTCTTCCATGGAACCCATGCGGTCTTCGTTGTCGTCGATGGGCTCGGGCTGAGGCGCGCCATAGGGACGTCGTGATTCAGTCATGACGGTTGCTCATACTTTTGGGCTTAAAGAGTGGACCCACCAGACCCGGCAAGATTCAAAGGGGTGGATAAGCGGTATCTGCATAGACGCGCGTGACCCCGATAGACAGTCGTCTGTCATAGCAACGCATCAATCCTGAGGTTTCACAGCATGAACGAACTACAAGACCTGATTGATAACAACGAGCGTTGGGCCGAAGCGATCAAGCAGGAAGATCCTGAATTCTTCTCCAAGCTGGCCCGCCAGCAGACGCCGGAATACCTGTGGATCGGCTGTTCGGACGCCCGTGTACCAGCCAACGAGATCGTCGGCATGCTTCCCGGGGATCTGTTCGTACACCGCAACGTGGCCAACGTGGTGCTGCACACCGACCTCAATTGCCTGTCGGTGATCCAGTACGCGGTGGACGTGCTCAAGGTCAAACACATCCTGGTCACCGGTCACTATGGCTGTGGCGGCGTGCGCGCCTCGATGCAGGATCGCCAGCTGGGCCTGATCGACGGCTGGCTGCGCTCGATTCGCGACCTGTACTACGAACATCGCGAAGTACTGGGACAACTGGCCACCGAGGAAGAACGGGTCGACCGCCTCTGCGAGCTGAACGTGATCCAGCAAGTGGCCAACGTCGGCCACACCAGCATTGTGCAAAACGCCTGGCATCGCGGGCAGAGCCTGTCGATCCACGGTTGCATCTATGGCATCAAGGACGGTCGCTGGAAGAGCCTGAACGCCACCATCAGTGGCTTCGAGCAGCTGCCGCCGCAGTACCGCCTGCGTCCGGTCGGGGCGCTCTGAGGCGCTGAAAACCCATCGCGAGCAAGCTCGCTCCTACGGGCGATGTGCCGTTCTTAGGAGCGAGCTTGCTCGCGATGGGATGTAGCTGTTACCGCTTGTCCGTCAGATATGCGGCGGTACTTCGGCACTCATCGACGGTGCCGGCGCCTTCAGCTGCTTCAGCTGGGTCTGCACCGGCGTGGTGGCGCACTTGGCCTGGGCCTGTTCCGGCGTCAGCTTACGGATCGAGGTGTAGAACAAGGCGCAGGTCTGCTCTTTGTTGGTCACCTGCCAGTTCTGCGTGCAGCTTTTGAGCTGCACTGTCGGGTCGCTGCCCGGCTTGCTGCCCATCCCGGCCTGCCAGCAGGCCGCGCTCAGATCCTGCCCCATCACCTTCAAACCGGCCGCGTCGGCCTTGGCCTCATCGCCGTCGTAGTTCTCCGGATCCGCCGCGTACCAGATGTAACTCGGGTGGTTGGAGCCCAGCACCGGCACCTTCAGGCCCGCGCTCGGGCTGATCTGCGCCAGGCCCAGCACGTTCACGGTCGGGCCGTACTGCTGCTTGATCCAGTTACGCACCGGCGCGCCGAAGGCCACCATTGGCAGGGCGGCGCCGCTGGCACTCTGGCTGATCTGCTTGACCATGGTGGTCTGGTAGTCCTGGAAGTAGCCGTAGACGCCTTCCAGGTCCTTGCCGGCAGTGGCCGGGGCGGCGATCGGCGCAATATCGATGATGGTCTGGTAGCCCGGCGTCTGCTCGGTTGGAATGCCATTGGTCGTCAGCAGGGTGGCCCAGCGGTCGGTGGTGGCCGATTTCAGGTAGTCCTGGGCTTGAGTCAGCGAGTAGTCCGGCGGGAAGTGCAGCAGCTCGACGCTCTTGCGGTTTTCCAGGGCCATGCCCAGGGGCAGGAACAGGTACCAGCTGTAGGTCCATTTGCCGTCGCTGTTGAGTTTGCTGGCGCCCTTGTAGGCCAGGTCGCCGGCATCCAGCAGGGCGGTCAGCGGCTTGCCATAGTCCTTCGGAACACCGCTGATGTTGGCGTACAGCTGGTTGTTATCGGTCTTCACCTTGACCTTGGCGGTGCTGTAGCCATCGCGCTTCACGCTTTGGGTCAGGTAATGCTCGACGGTCTGTTCCAGTGTCCAGTTGCGGAAGCAGATCACGTTGCAGTTGTTGGGGTAGGAGAAGAGTTGGGTGACGCGCTGGGTGTTGCCCAGCTTCAGATCGACGTTGGCCTGGGCCATGTTACTTAAGGTCAGGCTGCTCAGGCCGCCCAGGGTCAGGGCGGCGAGGGGGAAGGACAGTCTTGCGAGTTTCATGCTTGGCTCCTTGTCAGCGTTGGCCTCGTCTGGGCGAGGTAAGTTCCGTACTGAAACAGTAGCGGGTGACAAGGAAAAGGGTGGAATAAATCTTTCTTTTGCACCCGCAAACGGCCGCCCGGGCGGCCGCTGCCGTCGGTTCAGGCCGGGAAGTGCAGGGCATTGCTCAGGTCGCCCATGGGCGCCTGCCCCCGGGCGATCATCGCCGCGTCCCGTTGCTTGAGGCCGTCGAGCGGTTCCAGCTGGAACACCCGGGTAATCAGCCGCAGGATCGACGCGGTGTCGTACACCGTATGGTCCACCGTGCCCTTGCGGGCGAACGGTGACACCACCAGCGCCGGGATACGTGTCCCCGGCCCCCAGCGGTCGCCCTTGGGCGGGGCGACGTGGTCCCACCAGCCGCCGTTCTCATCGACCGTGACGATCACCACCATGTTCTGCCACTGCGGGCTTTCGCGCAGCACCTTCAGGGCGCGCACGATATGCCGGTCGCCGGCGGCCACATCGGCATAACCGGCGTGCATGTTGAGGTTGCCCTGGGGCTTGTAGAACGCCACCGGCGGCAATTTGCCGGCCTCGGCATCGGCGAGGAAGCGATTGCTGCTCGACTCATCGCCCAGGCCCGCATCGCGCAGGTGGTGGTTACGTTCGTTGGGATGCTCGGGACCGAACTGCGCGAAGTAGTTGAACGGCTGGTGGTGGTACTGGAAGTTGGGGATCTTTGGAATCCCCGCCGAATCCTTGTAGGCGTCCAGCGTGACCTGCCAGGCGCCGGCGTACCAGGCCCAGTCGATGTCCTTGCGCGAGAGCTTGTCGCCGATGGTGTCGTGGCGCTGTGGCACCAGCACATTGGGCAGGTCGGCCTTGGCATAGGCCGGGCGCTGCGGGTCGCGGATCCAGGTCGGCCAGTAGGGCGGGGCCATGGTATTGACCGCGTAGCCATCCGGGGTCAGCAGGCTCGGGCCGAATTGCGGCGGGCCGCTCATGGCGCTGGCCGGGGATTGCTCCAGCGGCTTGAGACGGCTGTCCCGCGGGTCGTCGCTCTGCAGGGTGGCGATCTGTGGCTTGGCCACCGAATTGGCCGCATCCGGATAAAACGGCACGGCAGCGCTGATCAGGTACTGGTGGTTGAGAAACGAGCCGCCGAAGGTGCCCTGGAAGAAGTTGTCGCACAGCACGAATTCCCGGGCCACATCCCACAAGCGCAGCTCATAGCGGCTCTGGGCGTAATACCCCATGGGCAGGCCGCCGGAGTCGGCCCAGGCGACGAAACCGTCGTTCTTGCCGCCGTTGATCTGCATCTGGTTCTGGTAGAACACGTGCCACAGGTCGCGGGTGACCAACCCCAGGGGCAGGTCTTCGCCATCGGGGCCCTTGAGGGCGAAGGGCGCGTTGGGCAGGTGCTCCTGGTACTGGGTGCCGACCGGATAGGTCACGCCATCCAGGGCCTGGGGCCCGACCTGGGCGACGCCACCCCAGACCGGCGGCAAGACCGACAACAGGCTGCCGTCGCGGTCGCGTTGCTGATAGTCGGCGGGCTTGAGGGCCGAGAGCGGTTTTTCCAGCCCCGGGAAGTCGGCGAACAGGTTGTTGAAGCTGCGGTTCTCGGCATAGATCACCACCACGTTCTTCACGTTGTCGCGCAGGGCCCGGTCCAGCTCGGCCGGCGACAGCGGGCGCTCCACCGGCTTGCCCGGCGCCGGGTCGTTGTGGCCGCAGGCGCTGAGCGTCGCGCCGACCCCCAGCACCGCCACGCCGCCGAGAAAACGCCGGCGGCTGGTGTCGGTGGGTGGCTCCGTGGCCTGGGAATGTTCTGGGTCTTTCGAGTGTTCGTCGCTCATGCGGGTCCCTGATTACCTTTCGATCAATTCGTAACAAAGTATTTCGGCTGCACGGTAGCAACCGAATATGACGGAAAGACTACAGAAAAGGCTCTGGGATGGGGCTTAGACGCTGCTAGGGGGAAGCTGGAAGGCGTGTAGGGCTGCTTCTGCAGGAGCGGCTGGTCGACGCTCGATTGCCCGCAATGACGGTATGGCGGGCACCCTCGGCCTGGCGGCCGATCGCGAGCAAGCTCGCTCCTACAGGGGAGCGAGCCGCTGGCAACAGATTACGGCGCCACGGGCGGCATGTAGCTCAAGGTGGTGCCCAGTGCCCACAGCAGCACCAGCACCAGGGGGGCGTGGACCAGCAACTGGACGAAGGAGAAGCCGATCAGGTCCCGCGCCTTGAGCCCCAGCACCCCCAGCAGCGGCAGCATGTAGAAGGGGTTGATCAGGTTCGGCAGTGCCTCGGCGGCGTTGTAGATCTGCACCGCCCAGCCCAGGTGGTATTGCAGGTCATTGGCCACCTGCATCACGTAGGGCGCCTCGATGATCCACTTGCCGCCGCCTGACGGAATGAAGAAGCCCAGTACCGCCGAGTAGACCCCCATCAGCAGCGCGTAGGTGTCGTGGGAGGCGATCTGCACGAAGAAGGTCGAGATGTGGTGGGCCAGGGTCTGGCCGTCGACGCCCTTGACCACCGTCAGCAAGGCCGCGATGGAGCCGTACAGCGGGAACTGGATCAGCACCCCGGTGGTGGTCGGCACGGCGCGGGCCACCGCTTCGAGGAAGCTGCGCGGGCGCCAGTGCAGCAGCGCGCCGAGCATCAGGAACAGAAAGTTATAGGTGTTGAGCCCGGAAATCGCGGTGATCGCCGGCTTGGTGGCGAACTCATGGTAGAGCCAGCCGGCCGCCAGCAAGGCCAGCAGAATGGTCAACAGCGGGCTGTATTCCAACCACTCGCCGGGGCGGGTACGCGGTTGTGGCTTGGGCATGCTGAAGCTCGGGTCGATACCGCAGGCCTTGGCGTCGCGCGCCGAGCTCGGACCGGGGGCGGTGGCATAGGCAATGACCAGCGAGACGACGATCAAGGCCAGCAGCAACACGCCCGACTGCCAGAGAAAGATGGTCTGGGTGAACGGAATCACCCCGGTGATCGACAGGATCGACGGCGGTAGGCTGCCCGGGTTGGCCTGCAATTGCGCGGCGGAGGACGACAGGCCCAGGGCCCAGACCGCGCCCAGGCCCAGGTAGGCCGCGGCGCCGGCGGCGCGGTAGTCCATGCGCAGCTCGGTACGCCGGGCCAGGGCCCGCACCAGCAAGCCGCCGAACACCAGGGACAGGCCCCAGTTGAGCAAGGAAGCGACCATGGAAATCAGCGCCACCCAGGCCACGGCGGAACGGCCGTTCTTCGGGATGCGCGCCAGTTTGTCGATCAGCTTCACCGCCGGCGGCGAGCTGGCGACCACATAACCGCCGATGACCACGAAGGCCATCTGCATGGTGAAGGGGATCAGGCTCCAGAAACCGTCGCCGAAGGCCATGGCGGTGTCGGTGGGCTTGGCGCCCATGGCCATGGTGGCGAGGGCGACGATGATCACCGCCAGCGCGGCGAACACCCAGGAGTCGGGGAACCAGCGCTCGGCCCAGTTCGAGCAGCGCAGGGCAAAACGGGCGGAACGGCTGTCTTCAATGTCTGTGGACACGTCGATACCTCAAGTCTTTTTATGATTGTCAGGAGGTCGGTCGCCTCAGGCTGGGGCGGCCGAAAACTGTGCAAGAATGCGGCAATTGGTACCCACTGCAAAGGATTGAAGTACATGCCATTCCCGCTCGAAGAATGCCAGGCGCTGCTCAAGGTCAAGGGTGTCGGCGAAACCGTGGTCGCCCGCCTCGAACAGCTGGGCATCGATTCCTTCGCCCAGCTGGCCCGGGCCGACGCCCTGGAGATCGTCACTCAGGCCTCGGCCCTGGTCGGTTCCAGCTGCTGGAAAAACAGCCCCCAGGCCCGCGCGGCGATCCAGGCGGCAATCGCCCTGGCCAAGGGCGCCTGAAGCGGTGAGCCGCGAAACGCCTTTCGCCTATCAGGCGGTCTACCGCTACCTGGTGGAGTGGCTGGACGGCGCCAGCGCGGCCGAGCAGCGCCTGCCGTCATTGCGCGCCCTGGCCCAGCGCCTCAAGGTCTCGGTTTCCACCACCAAGTACGCCTATGGCTTGCTCGAGGATGAAGGGCGGATCTACGCCCGGCCCAAGCAGGGCTACTTCAGCCGCCCCGTGCCGGCGCCAGGGCTGGCGCCGGATACGGAGCTGCTGGACAGGGTCTATGCCTACGCCCGCCAGCCCGGAATGCTGGCGCTGTGCAGCGACGCTCCGGCGATGCTGCTGTCGCTGGACAATCCCCTGTTGACCGCCGAGCGCGAGCTGGTGCGCCAGTACCCGCGCTCCCAGGCGCCGCTGTACCAGCCGTTTGGCGAGGCGGAGCTGCGCACGGCGCTGGCCGAGCGCTACACCCGCTCGACCACGGATTACTGGCAGGCCGAGCAGGTGTTTCTCGGCACGGATTTGCGCGCGGTGCTGGCGTTGTCGCTGGATGCCCTGGAGCTGAACGGCAGCGTCGCCCTGGTGGAGTCGCCTTGTTCCTGGGCGATCCTGCGGCAATTGCAGGCGGCGAAGATCCGCGTGATCGAGCTGCCACTGGACGCCGCGGGACGCTTCGATCGCCAGCGCCTGCAGGAGATGCTGCAACGCGAACCGGTGCGCCTGGCGCTGCTGTCTTCGACCCTGAGCGCGCCCCACGGCAGCCTGATGCCCGCGGCGGACAAACGGCAGCTGTGCCGCTGGCTGGGGGAGCGCGGCATCTGGCTGTTGGAAAATGACAGCTATGGCGAGTTCTGCTTCACCCCGGGGCCGGCGCGGTATCGCGATTACGCCGATCCCGAGCGGCTGCTGGTGTTTTCCACCTTCGACAAAGTCATAGGTTCCGAGGCGCCCTTCAGCTATGTGTTGTGCCGTGGCCAGGGCGCGCGCTTGCAGCGGCACTTTCTCGAGCGCGCGTTCCGCCTGTCACCGATCCGCCAGAAGGCCGTGGCCAAGCTGCTGGGCAGCGGCCGGGTCGATCAGCACCTGGTTCAGTTGCGCGGCCTGCTGCGCGAACGCATGGGCCAGCTGCAGGCGCTGCTGGCCGAACACGCCGCCGAGCAGTTGCGGGTGGTCACCCCGGCCGGGGGCGCGACCCTGTGGGCCGAGGCCACGCGCCCGGTGGAGATGCTCCAGGTCTATGAGCAATTACTGGGGCAGGGCATCGTCATCGCCCCGGGGCAGATGTTCAGCCAGCAAGGCCTGTGGCGCCATCACCTGCGCCTGAGTTTCACCCTCGACTGGCGCCAGGACATTGCCGGCGCCGTGCAACGCCTGGCCCGGGCCATCGATCAGACGCCATAGCAGTGCCGCGCCTCGGGGAAGCGACCGTCGCGCACCTCGGCGGCGAACCGCTCGCAGGCCTGGCTGATCAGCGCGCCGACATCGGCATACTGTTTGACGAAGCGCGGCACCTGGGGCCCGCCCAGGCCCAGCAGGTCCTCGGTCACCAGCACCTGGCCGTCGCAGGCGGGGGAGGCGCCGATGCCGATGGTCGGCATCGCCGAGAAGTCGCTGATGCGCCGCGCGAGGTTTTCCGCCACCCCTTCCAGCAACAGGCTGAACGCCCCGGCCTCGAGGTGGGCGCGGGCGTCGGCCTCGATGGCCTGGGCCGTGGCGTCGTTCAGGCCCTGGGCCTTGAAACCGCCCATGACATTCACGTACTGGGGCATCAGGCCAATATGGGCCATAACCGGAATCCCGCGCTGCACCAGGAACTCCACGGTCGGCGACAGGGCCAGCCCGCCTTCGAGCTTGAGCGCGTCACAGCCGGTGCGCGCCAGCACCTCGGCGCAATTGCGGTAGGCCTGTTGCGGCGATTCCTGGTAACTGCCGAACGGCATGTCGGCGATCACGCAGGCCAGCCGGGTGCTGGCGACCACGGCGCGGGTGTGGCCGATGATCTCTTCCAGGCTCATGTCCAGGGTCGAGGTGCGGCCGTAGCCGACCATGGCCGTGGAGTCGCCGATCAGCACGAAATCGACGAACGGGTCCATCAGCCGCGCCATGTGGCTGGTGTAGGCGGTCAGGGAGACGATCTTCTGCTGGCCTTTCATGGCCACCAGTTGCGGCACGGTCAGGCGTTTGCTGCGGGTATGGATGCTCATGGCGGCTTTCCTGTTGCGGGTGGGAAAGTCGCCGATTATTGGCGTCCGCGGCGGCGATTCAATGCACAGGAAAAGCCTAAAAACCGACCCAGAAGGGGGTTGCGGTTGTCCCTCGCGGCGTTTGCGTAGACCATGGGCGCCTTGAATTTCGCCCAATACCGAGTGGCTTTATGTCCTTTTCCCCTGACGCGCGGCCGGCGCCGTTTTCCCGGTCCGACTACAAGACCCTGGGCCTGGCGGCACTGGGCGGCGCCCTGGAAATCTACGATTTCATCATCTTCGTATTTTTCGCCCTGACCTTGAGCCAGCTGTTCTTCCCGCCGGAAATGCCCGAGTGGCTGCGGCTGTTGCAGAGCTTCGGGATTTTCGTCACCGGCTACCTGGCGCGGCCGCTGGGCGGCATTCTCATGGCGCACTTCGCCGACCGTCTGGGGCGCAAGAAGGTGTTCAGCCTGAGCATCCTGATGATGGCCCTGCCGTGCCTGCTGATCGGCAGCATGCCGACCTACGCGCAGATCGGTTATTTCGCGCCGCTGTTGCTGCTGGCGCTGCGGGTGCTGCAAGGCGCGGCGGTGGGCGGTGAAGTGCCGAGCGCCTGGGTGTTCGTCGCCGAGCACGCACCGGCCGGCCATCGCGGTTATGCCCTGGGCTTTCTGCAGGCCGGGCTGACCTTCGGCTACCTGATCGGCGCGCTGACCGCGACCCTGCTGGCGCAACTCTTCACCCCTGCGGAAATCCTCGATCACGCCTGGCGTTACCCGTTCCTGCTCGGTGGAGTGTTCGGCGTGATCGGCGTCTGGCTGCGCCGCTGGCTCAGCGAAACCCCAGTGTTCATGGCCATGCAGGAACAGCGCGACAGCGCCGTCGAACTGCCGTTGCGCACCGTGCTGCGCGAGCATCGCCTGGCCCTGTTGCCGGCGGCGATTCTCACCTGCGTGTTGACCTCGGCGGTGGTGGTGTTCGTGGTCATCACTCCGACCATGATGCAGAAAACCTTCGGCATGAGCGCCAGCCACACCTTCGCCCTGAGCAGCCTGGGCATCGTGTTCCTGAATATCGGTTGCGTGCTGGCCGGGCTGATCGTCGACCGCATCGGCGCCTGGCGCACAGTGATGCTCTACAGCCTGCTGCTGCCGCTGGGCATCGGCCTGCTCTACGGTTGCCTGATCAGCGGCGGCGCCTGGGTCGGCCTGGCCTACGCCATCGCCGGCCTTGGCTGTGGCGTGGTGGGCGCGGTGCCATCGGTGATGGTCGGCTTGTTCCCGGCGCGGATTCGCGTCTCCGGCATTTCCTTTACCTACAACATCGCCTACGCGCTGTGGGCGAGCACCACGCCTTTGCTGCTGATCGGCCTGATGCCCTGGAGCCCGTGGATCTGCGTGATCTATTGCGCGGTGATGGGCGCGGTCGGGGTGGTCAGCGCGGGGTACTTCGGTACGCGCATGCCGAGGCTGGCAGGCAGTGGGGCGCCTGGGGTCTGTGCCGGGTCCTGAAGGGGCTTTCGCGCAGGGAAAAAATCGCCCCCGAAAACACCTGCAGACGCCGGGGAACGCGGGCTAGAGCCTTCGTTGCCAGCCCGCGTTTTAGCCCGGCCAAGACCGCTGAAAGTTGTGCTTAGCCAAGGCCCATTTACCCGCTAATCTCTCGAAAAAAACGCGCGGTCCACGCGCCAGTTTTCGGGAGCTGCCTTGATCCGGTCCGTCCTTCGTTCCCTGCGTGATTTCCCCACGCTGCCCCCGCTGCTGCAGGCGGCGTGGTTGTCCTTTGCCATTGGCCTGTTCATGGCCCTGCTTCATCTGTGGATCTTCAACCTTGTCGACTATGGGCTGGACGGTGCCAACGTCGAATCCCTCAGCGGCAAGGTGCTGTATGCCGACCGTGGCGGGATGCTGATAGAGGACGCGGAGAGTGGCGAATACACCCGGCTCAAGGTGGTTCGTGGCATCAGCTATCTGAACGTCGGCCATGACCAGATCCTGGGGCGCACGCTGAGCTTCACCCACCTGCGCGACGCGGTGCTGAGCTGCACCCTCGATGGCCAGGAGCTGTGCATCGCGCAATGCGCCAACGCCATGGAATGCCTGGACAGCCGCCGCGAGCGCGAGACGCCGCAGGGCATGTTGATCGTCGCGTTCGGCACCAGCCTGGTGTGCCTGGGCCTGCATGGGCTGCGCCGGCGCAAGCCCGCGTCGGGTAGCGGGATCTTTTGAATTGCCGCCGGGCACCGTTGCCCCTAGGCTGTGCGGCATCCGTTTCAGACCAGGAGCCCCGCATGCAGGTCGTGCCGATACTCGAGACTTGTGCACAGGTGCAGGCGCGTGTGCGCGAGCTGCGTAACCAGCCGGATGTGCGCAAGTACATGTACACCTCCCATGAGATTTCCGAGGCCGAGCACCGTGCCTGGCTCGACTCGCTGGCGGGCAATCCGCGGCAGTCGGTGTTCGTGGTGCTGCAAGAGGGAATCGCCTGTGGCGTGGTGTCGCTGAACGCGATCAATGCCCTGCACAAGAGCGCCGACTGGGCCTTCTACCTGGACAGCGGCTTGCAGGGCAAGGGCCTGGGCAGCCAGCTGGAATTCTGGCTGCTCGACCATGCCTTCGGCGCGGCCGGCCTTGCGAAGCTCAACTGCGAGGTGCTGGCGCTGAACCAGGCGGTGATCCGCCTGCACCAGAAATTCGGTTTCACCCTCGAGGGCGTGCGCCGGCAGAACGTCGAGAAGGACGGCCAGCGCATCGACGTGGTGCTGCTCGGCATCACCCGCGAGGAATGGGCCGCCCGGCGCCCGGATATGCTCGCGGTGATGGCGCGCCTGGGGCGCTGAAAGCCGTCATCCATAACCGCCAGATGGCAGCAGCATGACCATTGCGTCATTTTGCCGGGGCCGGCTGCCTGGGCCGGCTATCATCAGCCACGACGATTTCCACAGGTGGGGGCTTTCATGGGCGCAGGGCACAGTCACGGACAGGTTCGGGCCGGACACGAACGCAAGTTATGGATGGCCCTGGGGCTGACGGGCAGTTTCATGATCGCCGAGGTGATCGGCGCCTTTGTCACCGGCAGCCTGGCGCTGCTCTCCGATGCCGCCCATATGATGACCGACGCGCTGGCGCTGGCGATCTCCCTGGTGGCGATCCAGGTCGGCAAGCGCGCGGCCGATCGCAAGCGCACCTTCGGTTATGCGCGCTTCGAGATTCTCGCCGCGGCGTTCAACGCCCTCCTGTTGTTCGTGGTCGCCTTCTACATCCTGTTCGAGGCCTGGCAGCGCCTGTCCGCGCCGGCGGAAATCCAGTCCACGGGCATGCTGGTGATCGCGGTGCTGGGGCTGGTCGTCAACCTGATTTCCATGCGCCTGCTGGCCTCGGCGAGCGCCGAAAGCCTCAACGTCAAGGGTGCCTACCTGGAGGTGTGGAGCGACATGCTCGGCTCCATCGGCGTGATCGTCGCGGCATTGGTGATCATGTACACCGGCTGGGGCTGGGTCGATTCGCTGGTGGCGGCGGCCATCGGTTTCTGGGTGCTGCCGCGCACCTGGACATTGCTCAGGGAGAGCATGAACGTGTTGCTGCAAGGCGTGCCGGACGGCATCGATATCGATCAGGTCGAGCAGGGCATCCGCGCCATCGACGGGGTGACCGAGGTGCACGACTTGCACCTGTGGGCCCTGACCAGCGGCAAGAACGTGATGAGCACGCATCTGGTGGCCGACCTGGGGCGGCGCAGCGAACAGCAGATCCTCGCCGAGGTCACCGAACTGATGCACGAGCGCTTCGATATCTCCCATGTGACGGTCCAGGTCGAACAGGCCGGCTTTCACGAACAGGGGCACGAAGAGCACGTACATTAATCACCTGTAGCCCCTGTAGCCGCTGCCGAGCCTGCGAGGCTGCGATCGACCGCGCAGCGGGCGCTGCTCTTTGGGGCGCCGGAGGTCCTTCGGACCATCGCAGGCTGCGGCAGCGGCTACAGCGCTTCAGTCGCGCTCTTCGAGCACGTAGCCGACGCCGCGCAGGGTGTGGATCAGTTTGCTTTCGAACGGGTCGTCGATCTTGGCCCGCAGGCGGCGGATCGAGACTTCCACCACATTGGTGTCGCAATCGAAGTTCATGTCCCACACGAACGAGATGATCTGGGTCCGCGACAGCACCACGCCGCTCTGGCGCATCAGCAGGTGCAGCAGGGCGAACTCCTTGGTGGTCAGGTCGATGCGCTGTTTGCCGCGAAACGCCCGGTGGCGGCCCTGGTCCAGCTCCAGGTCGGCCACCCGCAGCACATCGGGGGTCGGCGACTGCTCGCTGCGCCGCAACAGGCTGCGCACCCGCGCCAGCAGCTCGGGGAATTCGAACGGCTTGACCAGGTAATCGTCGGCGCCCAGGTCCAGGCCCTTGATCCGGTCCACCAGCCGCCCCTGGGCGGTGAGCATCATGATCCGCGTATTGCTGTTCTGGCGAATGCGCTGCAGCACCCCCCAGCCGTCCAGCTCCGGCAGATTGACGTCGAGAATCACCAGGTCGTAGGCGTGCTGGCGGGTCAGGTGCAGGCCGTCGGCGCCATTATTGGCGCAATCGACGACGTAGCCGCTTTCGCTCAATCCCTGATGCAAGTAGTCGGCGGTTTTCGGTTCATCCTCGATCACCAGAATGCGCATGCTGAATTAGCCTCGGTGTTTAATGCAGTGGGGCAGTCCCATAACTTCGTTGAAAGTAACGGGCTGGATGATTCAACTTTCAAAGTTGTGGATTTCAAGGTTATTAATTTAAATGTTCTGAATTTAAAAGCTTCGAAGTGTCGTGCGGGGAGAAGTTGTTTCTCTATATTTCAAGTTGTGGATTTATTGAGCTTGCTCTCGGGTCGATGGCCGGGATGTTAATGCATAAGCCCGTGGCAGAGCGTTTGCTAACGGATTTGTAATCTTTGCGCCACCCTGTCGATAAGTACCGAAGGCTACATTTGGCCGGCACTAAATACTCACCTGTTAGTTGTTTTATGGGTGGAGTGTGGATGCGTCGTGCCGGTTCAACTTCCTCGCACCGCAGAGCCTCCGCCGTCACTCTGTACCGGTAAGGGGCTAGAACGCGTTATGCCAACCCTCATTAAAAAACTTGCCTGGATAGTCGGGGCATTGTCCGGCGTCCTGTTGTTGGCCAGTGCCGCGCTGCAGGACGCCGCGGCGGCCGAGAGCCGGGTGCTGAGCCTCGACAACGCCCTGGCCAGTGCCTTTGCCAACAACCCCGAACTGGCGGCGGCGCGCTGGGAAATCGACATCGCCCAGGGTGGCCGCCAGCAGGCCGGGTTGATCCCCAATCCGGTGTTGTCCTGGGACGCCGAAGACACCCGCCGCAGCTCGCGCACCACCACCGTCAAGCTCAGCCAGACCCTGGAACTGGGCGGCAAGCGCGGCGCGCGCATCGATGTCGCCAGCCGTGCCCAGGACGCCGCGGCGCTGGAGCTGGAACGCCAGCGCAACCAGCTGCGCGCCGATGTGATCGCGGCCTTTTACGGCGCCTTGCGTGCCCAGGAGCGCAGCGATCTGGCCGGCCGCTCCCTGGCCCTGGCCGAGCGCGGGCTGACGGTGGCCAAGGGCCGGGTGAGCGCCGGCAAGGCCTCGCCCGTGGAGGCCACCCGCGCCCAGGTCCAGCTCTCGGAAGTCCGCCTGGAACTGAGCCGCGCCGAGATGGACCGGGCCAACGCCTATCGCCAGTTGGCGACCGTGACCGGGGCCGCCACCACTGACTTCAGCGCCGTCGCGGAGCCGGCCAGCGGGCTGCCGTCGCTGCCGCCTTCGGCGCAATTGCTGGCGCGCCTGCAACAGACCACCGAACTGCGCCTGGCCGAAATGCAGGTGGTGCAGCGCGAAGCGTCCCTGGGGCTGGAAAAGGCCCAGCGCATTCCCGACCTCGATATCAGCGTGGGCAGCCAGTACGACGCCAGCGTGCGCGAGCGGGTCAACCTGGTCGGGGTGTCGATGCCGATTCCGCTGTTCAACCGCAACCAGGGCAACGTGCTGTCGGCCGCGCGGCGCGCCGATCAGGCCCGCGATCTGCGCAACGCCGCGGAGCTGCGCCTGCGCACTGAAACCCGTCAGGCCCTGGATCAGTGGAGCACCGCCAGCAACGAAGTGCAGTCGTTCAACCAGGTGATCCTGCCGGCCGCGCAAAACGCCGTGGACACTGCGACCCGTGGCTTCGAGATGGGCAAGTTCAACTTCATCGAGGTGCTCGACGCCCAGCGCACGCTGATCAGCGCCCGCACCCAGTACATCGCCGCCGTGGCCCAGTCCACCGACGCCTGGGTGCGCATCGAGCGCATCTACGGCGATCTCGCCGGCCCCGATCGCACGCTGTGAGAACCGCGTTGTTCGTCCTGTTGTGCCTGGGCGCGCTGTTGGTCACCGATTGCAGCGTCCCGCTGCCGAGCCGGGTCGAGGAGGGCGCGTCCCATTGGTGCCTGCATGAGCTGCATCGGGCGCTCGGCGATTTCTTTTTTCCACAGACCTCATGACGCGTCGCTGTTGCCGGTTGGCGCGTCGAGTCGATTTTTTCAGGAGCATGCATGGACAAGAAACGAAGCACAGCCTTGGCGTTGGCCGTGGCGATCGCGCTCGGCGTGGCCGGGTTGATGTGGCAGGAGCTGTTCCAGGCGGCGCCGGTGGCCGCGCAGGCGAAACCCGCGGCCAAGGCGGACACGCACAAGGACGGCGAGGCGCATCAGGAAGGCGAAGAGGGGCAAGCGGAAGCTGAGGGGCATGCCGAGGAAGAGGGCAAGGTCGAACTCAGTGCCGAGCAGATCAAGGCCGCCGACATCCAGCTGGCCGAGGCCGCGCCGCGGGATCTCAGCAGCTTGCTGACGCTGCCGGGGGAGATCCGCTTCGACGAGGACCGCACCTCGCACATCGTGCCGCGCGCGGCCGGGGTGGTGGAGTCGGTGGCGGTCAATCTCGGCCAGACGGTGAAGAAGGGCGAGCTGCTGGCGGTGATCGCCAGCCAGCAGATCTCCGACCAGCGCAGCGAACTGGCCGCCGCCGAGCGCCGGGTCGAGCTGGCGCGCACCACCTTCCAGCGCGAGCGCCAGTTGTGGGTCGACCAGATCTCCGCCGAGCAGGATTACCTGCTGGCGCGCCAGACCCTGCAGGAAGCCGAAATCGCCCTGAACAATGCCCGGCAAAAGATGAACGCCCTGAGTGGCAGCGCGGTGCTGGCGGGCGGCAACCGCTATGAGATGCGTGCGCCGTTCGACGGCGTGGTGGTGGAAAAACACCTGAGCGTCGGCGAGGTGGTGGGCGAGACCAGCGCCGCCTTCACCCTGTCCGACCTGTCTCGGGTCTGGGTCACCTTCGGCGTGTTTCCCAAGGACTTGAACAAGGTCCGGGTGGGCAAGCCGGTCCGGGTGCAGTCCACCGAGCTGGGCACCCAGGTGCAGGGCACGGTGGCCTATGTCGGCAGCCTGCTGGGCGAGCAGACCCGGACCGCCACGGTGCGGGTCACCGTACCCAACCCGGACGATGTCTGGCGGCCGGGGCTGTTCGTCTCGGTGCAGGTGGCGACCGACACCTACCAGGCCGGGGTAACCGTGCCGCAGAGCGCGGTCCAGAGCGTGGAAGACAAGCCTGCGGTGTTCGTGCGTATCGCCGACGGTTTCCAGGCCACCCCCGTGGTGCTGGGCGGCAGCGAAGGCGGCTTCGTCGAGATCCGCGAAGGCTTGCGCGCCGGGGCCCAGGTGGCGACCACCGGGAGCTTCATCCTCAAGTCCGAACTGGGCAAGGGCTCGGCCGAGCACGGCCATTGATCCGCACTGAGTGTTTCCCTGGAGAGTGACTTCCCATGTTTGAACGCATCATTCAATTCGCCATCGAGCAGCGCATCATCGTGCTGCTGGCGGTGCTGCTGATGGCCGCCGTGGGCATCGGCAGTTACCAGAAACTGCCGATCGACGCGGTGCCGGACATCACCAACGTCCAGGTCCAGGTCAACGCCAGCATGCCCGGCTACTCGCCGCTGGAAACCGAGCAGCGCATCACCTACCCGGTGGAAGTGGCGATGGCCGGCCTGCCGGGCCTGGAGCAGACCCGCTCGACTTCGCGCTCGGGCCTGTCCCAGGTGACGGTGATCTTCAAGGAAGGCACCGACCTGTACTTCGCCCGGCAACTGGTCAACGAGCGCCTGCAGGTGGCCCGCGAACAGCTGCCCGAAGGCGTGGAGGCGAGCATGGGGCCGATCTCCACCGGCCTCGGCGAGATCTTCTTCTGGACGGTGGAAGCCGAGCCGGGCGCGCTCAAGGAGGACGGCACGGCCTATACGCCAACCGACCTGCGGGTGATCCAGGACTGGGTCATCGCCCCGCAACTGCGCAACGTGCCGGGGGTGGCCGAGATCAACACCATCGGCGGCTTCGCCAAGCTCTATCAGATCGCCCCGGACCCCAGGCGCCTGGCGGCCTACAACCTGACCCTGAGCGACCTGATGACCGCCCTGGAGCGCAACAACGCCAACGTCGGCGCCGGCTATATCGAGCGCAACGGCCAGCAGTTGCTGATCCGCGCGCCGGGGCAGGTGAAGTCCATCGAGGACATCGCCAACATCGTGATCAATACCGTGGACGGCACGCCGATTCGCGTCAGCAACGTGGCCACCGTGGACATCGGTCGTGAGCTGCGCACCGGCGCGGCCACCGAGAACGGCCGCGAAGTGGTGCTCGGCACGGTGTTCATGCTGGTGGGGGAAAACAGTCGCACGGTGTCCCGGGTGGTGGCGGAAAAACTCGCCGAGATCAATCGCTCGCTGCCCAAGGGCGTGACCGCGGTCACTGTGTACGACCGCACCAACCTGGTGGATAAGGCCGTGGCCACGGTGAAGAAAAACCTCATCGAAGGCGCGCTGCTGGTCATCGCCATTCTGTTCCTGTTCCTGGGCAATATCCGCGCCGCGCTGATCACCGCCATGGTGATCCCGCTGGCCATGCTGTTCACCTTCACCGGCATGTTCACCAACAAGGTCAGCGCCAACCTGATGAGCCTCGGCGCGCTGGACTTCGGCATCATCGTCGACGGCGCGGTGGTCATCGTCGAGAACGCCATCCGCCGCCTGGCCCATGCCCAGCAGCATCACGGGCGCATGCTCACTCGCTCCGAACGCCTGCATGAAGTCTTCGCCGCGGCCAGGGAAGCGCGACGGGCGCTGATCTATGGGCAACTGATCATCATGGTGGTGTATCTGCCGATCTTTGCCCTGTCCGGGGTGGCCGGGAAGATGTTCCACCCGATGGCCTTCACCGTGGTGATAGCCCTTCTGGGGGCGATGATCCTCTCGGTGACGTTCGTCCCGGCGGCGATCGCGCTGTTCGTCACCGGCAAGGTCAAGGAGGAAGAAAACTTCGTCATGCGCGGCGCCCGTCGGGGTTACGAACCGGTGCTGCGCTGGGTGATGAGCCACCGTTCCCTGGCCTTTGCCCTGGCCGTTCTCAGCGTGCTGGTCTCGGGCCTGGTGGCCAGTCGCATGGGCAGCGAGTTCATCCCCAGCCTCAGCGAAGGCGACTTCGCCCAGCAGGCGATGCGCGTGCCCGACGCCAGCCTCACTCAGTCGGTGGAAATGCAGAAGACCCTGGAGAAAACCCTGCTGGCGCAGATCCCGGAAATCGAGCGGGTGTTCGCCCGTACCGGCACCGCCGAGATCGCTTCGGACGTGATGCCGCCGAACATTTCCGATGCCTACCTGATGCTCAAGCCCAAGGCGCAATGGCCGGACCCAGGCAAGTCGCGCGAGGCGATCATTGCCGACATCGAACGGGTCAGTAACAGCCTGCCGGGCAACGTCTACGAGCTGTCGCAACCGATCCAGCTGCGCTTCAACGAACTGATTTCCGGGGTACGCAGCGATGTCGCGGTGAAGGTCTTCGGCGATGACATGGAGGTGCTGAACAAGACCGCCGAAGAGATTTCGCAGACCTTGCAGAAGATTGACGGCGCCGCCGAAGTGAAGGTGCAGCAGACCACCGGCCTGCCGGTGCTGACGGTGAATGTCGACCGCGACAAGGCCGCGCGTTTCGGCCTCAACGTCGGCGATGTGCAGGACGCCGTGGCGATTGCCGTGGGCGGGCGCAAGGCGGGAATTTTGTATGAGGGCGACCGGCGCTTCGACATGCTGGTGCGCATGTCCGACAGCCTGCGCACCGACATCGACGGGCTGTCGCGCCTGCTGATTCCGGTGGCGGCGGCCGCGGGCAGCGTCAACGGGCAACTGGGTTTCATCGCCCTCTCGGAGGTGGCCAGCGTCGACCTGGTGCTCGGCCCGGCGCAGGTCAGCCGCGAGAACGGCAAGCGCCTGGTGATCGTTAGCGCCAACGTGCGTGGGCGCGACATGGGTTCCTTCGTCGAAGAGGCGACCCGGGCCATTGGTGATCAGGTACAGATCCCGACCGGCTACTGGATCACCTGGGGCGGCCAGTTCGAACAGTTGCAGGAAGCCTCCAAGCGCCTGGAGATCGTGGTGCCGGTGGCGCTGCTGCTGGTGTTCGGCCTGCTGTTCATGATGTTCAACAACCTCAAGGACGGGCTGCTGGTGTTCACCGGGATTCCCTTCGCCCTGACCGGCGGGATCATGGCCCTGTGGCTGCGCGATATCCCGCTGTCGATCTCGGCGGGGGTGGGCTTCATCGCGCTGTCGGGGGTGGCTGTGCTCAACGGCCTGGTGATGATCGCCTTTATCCGCAACCTGCGCGAAGAAGGGCGGATGCTCGCCGCGGCGGTCAACGAAGGCGCGCTGACCCGCCTGCGCCCGGTGCTGATGACCGCACTGGTGGCGTCGCTGGGGTTCATCCCCATGGCCCTGGCCACCGGCACCGGCGCCGAAGTGCAACGACCGCTGGCCACCGTGGTCATCGGCGGCATCATCTCCTCCACCGCCCTGACCCTGCTGGTGCTGCCGGCGCTGTACCACTGGGCGCACCGCAAGGAAGAAGAGCAGGAACTGCAGGACCTGCTGAACGACTGACCCGCGACCGGCGTCAACCAACCCCGCCTGCGTCATACGCAGGCGGGGTTTTGTTTATTGAGAGGGCACGCACCCTGTAGCCGCTGCCGAAGGCTGCGATGGTCCGGGCCACGCTGGTCGCAGGACCTCCTGCGATTTCAGAAGCGGCGCCTGCTTCGCAGTCGATCGCAGCCTCGCGGGCTCGGCAGCGGCTACGGGGAGGGAAGTGGTGGGCAAAAAAAAGCGTCCCATGCGGGACGCTAAAAATTCATCTCTTTCCAAAGGAGCATTCGAAAAAACGCTTCAGAGATGAATGTGCTCGGGGTGGGCCGGCGTCAGCGGGAGGCTGTGCATGCCTGGGCCCTGCGGTTCTGTGAGGGGCGGCGCCGGTTGCGCCGTTGTGGTTGTTTTCGCCGTTGTGCTGTTGCTGGCCGAGCCAGAATTGTTCCAGGGCATGCCTGGCGCGTTCGCTGCTGTTATCGCTGGGAAGCGCGCTGGGCTGGCCAGGCGGAGTCAGGTGGGCAGGCTTCAAGACATGATCTCCCGCAAGTGGCTGGCCGCCAGCGAAGCGCTGTCGGCTCGGGCATGCGGGCAAGTATACGAAGGCCAACCTGACGAGAAGGTGAGGGCGATATTACAGTTCTGAAAGACAGGCGTCTGTGAAGAAGTTTTAACGTCGGGCGGGCCTCTAACCCGCCCGGCGCAAGGGCTCAGAGAATGGCCAGCGGGTATTCGACGATCAGGCGGAATTCCTCCAGGTCGGATTCGAAGCTGCTGGAGCGCACGGTGGCCTGGCGGATGCGCAGCGACAGGTCCTTGAGCGTGCCGCCCTGCACCACGTACTTGGCTTCGATATCGCGTTCCCAGCGGCGCTGGTCGGTCAGCGGATTGCCGTCCGCACCGCGGCGCATGTACACCGCGTTGGCGTTGCTGTAGTCGGCGTCGCTGCCTTTGCCGTAGCGGGTCATGAACGACAGGCCGGGGATGCCCAGGGGCTGCATGTCGAGGTCGTAGCGGACCATCCACGAACGTTCCTTCGGCGAGTTGAAGTCGCTGTACTGGATCGAGTTGTCGAGGAAGATCGAGTCCGACTGGCGCAGGTAGTCGAAGTCGTCGTCGCCATTGTTGCGCTGGTGCGACAGGGATAGGGTGTGGGCGCCATAGGTGGCGCCGATCTTGGCGCTCCAGATGTCGTTGTCGAACTCGCCGAGCAGTTTCTTGCCCTCGTCCACCGCCTTGTAATAGTTGAACCCGGCGAACAGCGAGAACTGGTCCGAGATCGGCCAGGTCGCCGCGCTGCCGAAGTAGTACTGGTCCCAGGCGTCCTTCAGGCGGCTGCTGTAGAGGCTGAAGCTGAGGTGCTTGTTCAGGCTGTAGTCGCCGCCGAAGTAGGCGACCCAGGGCGAGTCGACCTTGCCGGCATAGAAGGTGGCGAAACCGTCGCGCAGGCTACTGCTGTCGGGCTGGCTCATGCTATGCAGGCGCCCGCCCTGGAGGCTCAGGCCGTCGATGCTGGTGTTCTCGAAGGTGGCGCCGCGAAAGCTTTCCGGCAGCAGGCGCGAGTCGCCGTAATGCACCACCGGGGTTTTCGGGAAGACATCGCCGACCTTGATCACGGTGTCGAGCAGGCGCATTTTCGCCGCGCCGCCGACCTTGCTGTAGTTGTCGGCCGGGTGGTTGTCGCTGTCCACCGGCAGCATGCCGAACGACCCGCGACCGCCACTGCGGCCGGCGCCTGAGTCGAGCTTGAGGCCATACATGGCAAAGGCGTCGAGGCCGAAACCGACGGTGCCCTGGGTAAAGCCGGATTCGAACTTACCGATCAGCCCCTGGGCCCAGGCCTCCGAATAGCCGTTGCCGGTGGGGCTGGACTGGCCCTTGCGATCGTCGCGATTGAAGTAGTAGTTACGGGCCAGCACGTTGAGGCTGCTGCCTTCGATAAAACCTTCGGGCTGGTCGTCTGCCGCGTTCACGGCCAATGGGCTCAGCCCCAGTACCGCGGAAAACACGGACAGGGACCAGCGGGTTTGAGTGCGCATGTTGTTTGCTCCTGGATATGGGCAGCTATCAGCTGTTATGTCGCCTGGGGCGTTCTTGTTAGTTGTACTCGCGAACCGTCTGGTTAACGGCTGGAGTCAGCGTCGATAGTTGCAAACAACAGATAACGCGGAGGTGACCCGGTTATTACAATTCTGCAAGGATAAAAATTGTAAGTTGTATTTGTTTTTAGTTGGAGGCCTTGTTTTATATGGGGTTTTCTCAAGGGCAAGAAGCGGTCTTGGGTTTATTACATATAAGTAATGTATCCGTGATCTTCCCGACAGGGTCCGCTGGTTATCCTCGTTGCAACTAACCAAAACGAGGAAGCAGTCATGAAGTTATTTAAATTGAGTATCGCCACCCTGGTACTTTCCTTGTCGTCCCTGGCCATGGCCGAAGGCGGCGGCGACCGCACCTTCGACCGCGCCATGCAGGCGAACGAGAAGGCCATGGCGGCCTACGCGGCGAAGCAGGGCAAGGAGGCGCCGGTGGTGGAAAACTATCGCTACGGCATGCCCCTGGACATCCAGAAGGTGGTCAACGTGACGCCGCCGGCCAAGGCCTGCAACCCGGTGCCGTCACGCATGACCTATGAGGATTCGGCCGGACAGCTCAAGACCGTTGAGTATCAGGTCATGGGCCAGTGCCGCACCAATGGTAGTTAATCCTCAACGTCCTCATGGGGCGCGGGAAGCGGTTCGAGGGCCACGATCATGTCGATTTCCACCGCGGCATTCTTCGGCAGCTGATAGACCCCGAGGGACGTGCGGGTGTGCACCCCGGCCTCGGCAAAGATCGAATAGAGCACTTCGGAGGCCGCGTCGGCGACTTCGCTCTGCTGGGTGAAGTCGGCGGCGCTTTGCACATAGACGTTGAGCCGCAGGACTTTTTTCACCCGCTGCAGATCGCCCAGCAACTGGGCGAGGATCGCCAGGGCGCGCATGGTGCAAATACGTGCGGCATACCGGCCGTCTTCCAGCGAAACATCGCCACCGACCCGCCCGACCACCTTCACGGTGTTGTCGATGCGGGGGATCTGCCCGCTGACGTACACCTCGTCGCCGTTCTGCACCGCGGGCACATAGTTGCCGCCGATGCGCATTTCACCGTCGAAAGCGTGTCCCAGACGCGTCGCTACCTGGTCGAACAGGGCCTTGCGTGAAGCCTCCATAGATTGCACTCCGTCGATTGCCGTTGATTTTCCAGAGCACGACTATAGCCCCTCTTCCGGGCTCCGGAGCATGGGTTGTAGCCCCGCAGGGCCGGGGCCCGAGGCGTTTCAAAGTTTTTTGGTCGGATATGTCTTATGGGCTCTTCAGAAAAATACTCAAGCGCCGATGGCTAGAGACAATGCTGCCCACTATTACAGCCCATCGGTGCATCCCATGTTCAACAAAAGCTTGAAGCAAGAGCTGTTGGCTCTACGCGAAGAACTCTCGAGCCTCCAGCAAGTGAAGGACAGTCTCGACAGCGAAATGCTGGTGCTGGTTCTCGATCCCGATGGACGCATTTTGTCGGTCAACGACAACTTCAACCTGGAAATGCTCTACAGGGGCAGCGAACTGGTCGGTCGTCACATCGAGGACATAGTGCCGGCCCACGTCAAGACCGATGAATTCCACCACCGTTTCAAGGCGACGCTGACCCGTGGCGAGCATTTTGCCGGCGCGGTACGCCTGCTGCGTGGCAACGGCCAGGAAGCCTGGCTGCGCTCGATCTCCCAGCCGGTTCGCGATTCCCAGGGGCGGATCAAACAGTTCTCGATCTACTCCAGCGACCTGACCCGCACCATCGAAGCCTCTCGCGAGCACGAGAACCTGATCGGCGCGCTGGTCCGCTCCACGGCGGTGATCGAGTTCGACCTCAACGGCAACGTGCTGGCGGCCAACGAGCGTTTCCTCCACGGCATGGGCTACAGCCTGGCGCAAATCCAGGGCAAGCATCACCGTACCTTCTGCGAGCCCGAGGAATACAACAGCGCGGAGTACCAGGCATTCTGGAAGCGCCTGAACGCCGGCGAGTTCGTCGCCGGGCGGTTCAAGCGCATCGACAGCTACGGCCGCGTGGTCTGGCTCGAGGCTTCCTACAACCCGGTGGTCGATGCCAACAACCGGCTGTACAAGGTGGTGAAGTTCGCCACCGTGATCACCGACCAGGTGAACCAGGAGCAGGCAGTCGCCGAGGCGGCGAACATTGCCTACAGCACCTCCTTGCAAACCGACAACAGCGCCCAGCGCGGCACCACCGTGGTGACCGAGGCGGTGAACGTGATGCGCGACCTGGCCAAGCACATGCAGCAGGCCGGCGAGGGCATCGAGGCGCTGAACGAGCAGTCGCTGGTGATCGGCACCATCGTCAAGACCATCAGCGGCATCGCCGAGCAGACCAACCTGTTGGCGCTCAACGCAGCCATCGAAGCGGCGCGGGCCGGTGAACAGGGACGCGGCTTTGCCGTGGTGGCCGACGAAGTCCGGCAACTGGCTTCGCGCACCAGCAAGGCCACCGACGAAATCGTCGGCGTGGTACGGCAGAACCAGGACATGGCGCGCGAGGCCGTGGCGCTGATGACCGATGGCAAGGCCCAGGCCGAGCAGGGCCTGGCCCTGGCCGCCGAAGCCGGCACGGTGATCGTCGAGATCCAGGACGGTGCGCAGAAGGTGGTGAACGCCGTCGGCCAGTTCGCCAGCCAATTGTCCAACTGAGTCCTGTCCCGGACCCGGCGTCAGGCCTTTTCCAGGCCATGACGTCGGGTATCGAGTGGCCGCCAGCTCGACGGCCACGATCTGCTCCAACGCCAGCGCGCCCTGCGCGGGTGGTTAGGAAGTTTCCTGTCTCTATGGAAGATAAATCCTAAAGAGCCTTGAGCGCGTCAAGAACGCGTTTCCAACGCCGATGGTGAGGCTGCTGCAGTCTCCAATCACAGGCTATCGGTGTATCCATGTTCAATAAACGTTTGAATCAGAAGCTCCTCGCGTTGGGTGAGGAGTTTCGTGCGCTCGAGCAGGTCAAGGAAGGTTTCGAGCGCACCCAGCTCAGTGTCGATCTCGATCCGCAGCGCCGGATCCTGGTGGCGAACCGCAATTTCACCCAGGGCATGCATTATTCCCCCGAGGCGCTGCTGGGCTGGCCCATCGACAATCTGCTGCCGGACGATGCCCGGCCCGAAGAGGCGCACTCGCGTTTCATGACGGCGCTGGCCTGCAGCGAGCCTTTCGACGATACCCTGCGTCTGCGTCGTGGTGACGGTCATGACGCCTGGCTGAGGGTGATCCTGCAGCCGATCTTCAACTCCGAGCGGCAACTCAGGTCCTTTTCCCTGATCGCCAATGACCTGACCGAAACCGTGGAAACCGCCTGCGAGCATGACAACCTGATCGCGGCCCTGCTGCGTTCGACCGCGGTGATCGAGTTCGACCTCAAGGGCCGGGTACTGACCGCCAACGAGCGGTTCCTGAGCTGCATGGGCTACAGCCTCGAGCAGATCCTGGGCCAGAACCACAGCCTGTTCTGCGAGCCGCAGGAGTACAACAGTCCGGCCTACAAGGTGTTCTGGGAGCGGCTGAATGCCGGCGACTACGTCGCCGACCGCTTCAAGCGCATCGACAGTCTCGGCCGCGTGGTCTGGCTCGATGCCTCGTACAACCCGGTGGTCGATGCCAATGGCAAGCTCTACAAGGTGGTGAAATTCGCCACGGTGATCACCGAGCAGGTCAAGCAGGAGCAGACCGTCGCCGACGCCGCGGAGATCGCCTACACCATTTCGCAGCAGACCGACAGCAGCGCCCAGCGCGGGTCCTCGGTGGTGACCGAAGCGGTGCAGGTGATGCGCGACCTTGCGACCCACATGCAGCAGGCCAGCGACAGCATCGAGGCGCTGAACGAGCAGTCGCGGGTGATCGGCAGCATCGTCAAGACCATCAGCGACATTGCCGAACAGACCAACCTGCTGGCGCTCAACGCGGCCATCGAAGCGGCCCGCGCGGGTGACCAGGGGCGCGGCTTCGCGGTGGTGGCGGACGAGGTCCGGCAACTGGCCTCGCGCACCAGCAAGGCCACCGACGAAATCGTCGGCGTGGTCCGGCGCAACCAGGACATGGCCCGCGACGCGGTGGTGCTGATGGCCGACGGCAAGACCCAGGCCGAGCAGGGCCTGGGCCTGGCCGCCGAAGCCGGCACGGTGATCGTCGAGATCCAGGACGGCGCGCAGAAGGTGGTAAGCGCCGTCGGCCAGTTCGCCCATCAATTGTCCGGCTGATGGGCTGGCTGCAGCCAGCAGCCTGGGTGGGGCCGCTGTCAGTCCTGCCGGTCGTTTTCGAGATGGGGCGCGATCAGGGTTTCGAACCATTCGATAAAGGCGTTCAGCCGGCGCGAGCGATGGTTGCGATTGGGATAGAGCGCGGAGATCGCCATGGACGCGGGGCGAAAACCGGGCAGGACTTCCACCAGTTTGCCCCGGTCGAGCAGGTACTGCACGTCGAAGCGCGGGATCTGGATCAGGCCCAGCCCGGCCCTGCAGCAGGCGATGTAGTTTTCGGCGTTGTTGACGATCACCCGGCTGGGCAAATTCAGTTCCAGCTCGTGACCTTCGGCCAGGTATTCCCAGGGCAGTTCGCGGCCCGTGCTGGGGGAGCCGTAGCCGACCATCCAGTGACCGTCGGCCAGGTCGCCCGGCGTTTGTGGCTGGCCGTGCCGGGCCAGATAGTCAGGGCTGGCGCAATTGATCAGGGCCAGGTGGCCCAGGCGCCGGACGATCAGGCTGCTATCGCGCAGGGCGCCGACACGGATCGCGCAATCCACGCCTTCCTGCACCAGGTCGATGGAACGGTCGGTGGAGCCCAGCGCCAGCTTCAGGCTGGGGTAGCGGGCGAAAAGCTCGGGCAGGGCGGGGGCGATCAGGCGCCGGGCAATGCGGCTGGGCACGTCGATATTGAGCCGGCCACAGACGTCCAGTTGACGGGTGTGAAACAGCTGCTCGAGTTCCACCGCATCGCTCAGCAACAGACGCGCGCGCTCCAGCAGGACCGCGCCGTCGGCGGTCAGCTGAACCTGGCGCGTGGTGCGGTGCAACAGGCGCGTGGCGAGGGCGGTTTCCAGTTGCTGTACCGCTGCCGAGACGGTAGCCCGGGGCAGTTCAAGGGCGTGCGCGGCCTTGATGAAACTGCCCATGTCAGCCACCTGGATGAATACACGGTACTGCTCGAGCTTATCCATGAATGGGGCGTTGTTCCGAGGCGTGTGGTGCGTATTTTCTGTAGGAGCGAGGCTTGCCCGCGATAGCGTTGTGTCAGACAGCCCCTGATCGCGGGCAAGCCTCGCTCCTACGCAAGCCTTTCGCAAACGCCAATCTACCTCGCCCCTTGGCGGATTACTCGGGTCGATGACAACCGTCGATCAGAAGGCCGGGCCTCACTTGGTGGTGTAGCCGCCGTTGATCAGCAGGGTCTGGCCGGTGATCCACCAGCCGTCGGTGACCAGATGACGGATGAAGGGCACCACGTCCTTGATGTCGGTCAGGCCGGTCTTGCTGAAGCCGGACAGCGCCGCGGCGGTCTTGTGGTAAGCCACGGCGTCGGCGCCTTCGGCCGGGTAGAAGAATGGCGTGTCCATCGGCCCAGGGCCCACGGCGGTCACCGAGATGCCGCGGGCGCCGAATTCCTTGGAGGCGGCGCGGGTGAAGTGTTCCACCGGTGCCTTGGCCCCGCCGTAGGCGGCATAGAACGGCGTGTAGGCGCCGAGCAGCGAGGTCACCAGCGACACCAGCTTGCCGTGGTCCTCCAGGTGCTTGCCGGCTTCCTTGATAAAGAAGAACGCGCTCTTGGAGTTGACCGCGAACATGTCGTCGTACTCGGCTTCGCTGATCTCGACTATGGGTTTTTTCAGGACCTTGCCCACGGTGTTGATGGCGATGTCGATCTTGCCGAAATGCGCCTTGGCGTCGCTGAAGAGTTGCTCCACGGCCGCGGCGGCGGTCAGGTCGGCCTGCCAGGCGTGGGCATCGACGCCCAGGTTCTTGATCGCCGCCACGGTCCGGTCGGCGTCGGCCTTGCTGGCGGCGCTGTTGTAATGCACGGCGATGGCCTTCGCGCCATGGGCGGCCAGGTCCCGGGCGATCAGGCCGCCCAGGTTCTTCGCGCCACCGGCGATCAACGCCACTTTGTTTTTCAAAGAATGGTCTGCCATGGAAAAAATCCTTCAGCCTGTGAGGTGAAGGCCCAGTCTAAGCAGCCGCAAGTCAGGGATAAGCCCGGTCAATCTGGATGGATTGTCCAGGGAAATTGCCCAATCCCGACTGCTGTGCCGAACCGGGATGTCGCTACAATCGACGTTTTTCTCCTGGAGCCTTACCCATGAGCCCATCCCATCGTCGTCCGGTTCCGCTGGCCAAGGCCTACCGTCTGCTCAACCACGGGCCGACCGTGCTGGTCAGCGCCACCCATGGCGGCCAGCGCAACATCATGGCCGCGGCCTGGGCCATGCCGCTGGATTTCGAGCCGCCGAAAGTCGCCGTGGTGCTCGACAAATCCACCTGGACCCGGCAACTGCTGGAAGCCTCCGGCACCTTCGTGCTCAACGTGCCGTGCGCCGCCCAGGTCGATATCGCGCAGACCGTGGGTTCCACTTCCGGCCTGGAGCTGAACCGCGACCAGGGCCGCGACAAGTTCGAGCGCTATGGCCTGCCGACCTTCGCCGGCGAGCTGATCGACGCGCCGCTGCTCGAGGGTTGCGTGGCCTGGCTCGAATGCCGGTTGCTGCCGGAACCGCACAACCATGAACGCTATGACCTGTTCCTCGGCGAGGTCATCGCCGCCCAGGCCGATGAGCGAGTGTTCAGCGACGGCCGTTGGCATTTCACCGGGCACGATGCCTTGCGCACCCTGCACCATGTGGCGGGCGGGCATTTCTTGACGATTGGCGATGCGCTGGACGGCAAGACCCTGGCGTCGTGAATCGCCTGCGCCGCTACCACCCGTAGCCGCTGCCGAGCCCGCGAGGCTGCGATCGACCGCGCAGCGGTCGCCAAACCAGGCGCCGCATTCATCCAGGTAAACCGCGTGCGCAGGTTTGGCGAGGACTGCGTCCTCGAACGCAGCCTCGCTTCGCTCGGCAGCGGCTACAGGCGCGGCTTACCAGCTGACGGTGTTCAGGGCGTCGGCGAAGACCTTGAGTTTCGGCGAGTACTGGCGCGACGGCGGGTAGACCAGCGACAGTGCCCGGCTGCGTCCGGAAAAGGCCTGCAGGATCGGCACCAGGCGGCCGTCGGCGAGGGCGTCCTCGACGGCGAAGTTCATCAACTGGGCGATGCCGAAGCCCCCCAGCACACCGTCCACCAGCGCGTCGCCGATATCGAAGATCAGCCGGCTGGGCACGCTGACATCGCGCACCTTGCCGTCGCGCATGAACTGCCAGTCCACCAGGCGCCCGCTGCGCAAATTGCGCACGGTCAGGCAGTTGTGCTGTTGCAGCTCTTCCACCGTCTGCGGCGTGCCATGGCGCGCCAGATAGTCCGGGGACGCCACCGTGACCCAACGCAGCGGCGCCAGGGGCCGGGCGATCAGGCGCTGGTCCTGGATCTCGCCGGTGCGCAGGATGGCGTCGAAGCCTTCGTCGACGATGTCCACCAGCCGATCGGTCATCACCGCCTCGATGCTCAGGTCCGGGTATTGCTCGGTCAGGCGTCCGATCAGCGGCATCACCACCTTGCGTCCGAACAGCGACGGCGTGCTGATTTTCAGCAGCCCGGTGGGCGAGTCGCGACGGTCCAGCAGCAGGCTTTCGGTCTGCGCCAGTTCGGCCAGCAGCGGCGCGGCGCGCTCCACCAGCAGCTGGCCGTCCGGGGTCAGGCTGACGCTGCGGGTGTTGCGTTGCAGCAGGCGTACGCCCAGTTGCTGCTCCAGGCGCGAAATGGCCCGTGACAGGCCGGACTGGGTCAGCCGCAGATCGCCGGCGGCGCGGGTAAAGCTGCGGGTCTCGGCGACCCGGACCAGCAAACGAACGGCGTTCAGATCCATGATTAAAGTCATCACTGAAAGAGCAATGACGGTATTTATCATCTAATCGGCATCAAAGAAACTGAGGGTCCTTGATTCATCCCCCCTTTATTTTCCACACAAGGACTCGACGTGATGCCCGCCACCTCTTCAGTCAGGCCGTCAGGCTGGATGCTGCTCCTGCTGGCCAGTGCGCAGCTGATCATCGCCCTGGACGCGACCATCGTCTTCGTCGCCTTGCCGGAGATCGGCAGCCACCTGGGGTTTTCCGCGCAACAGCTGCAATGGGTGGTCAGTGCCTACAGCGTGGCCTTCGGCGGCTTCCTGCTGCTGGGCGGTCGGGCGGCCGACCTGCTGGGCAAGCGGCGTTTCTATATCGTCGGGCAAAGCCTGTATGCCCTGGCTTCGCTGGCTGGCGGCCTGGGCGGCAGCGCACTGCTGCTGGTGCTGGCGCGGGCGGTGCAGGGTGTCGGCGGGGCGATGCTGTTCCCGGCGACGCTGGCGCTGATCAACAGCCATTACCCCGAAGGGCCGGCGCGCAACCGGGCGTTCGCGGTGTGGAGCGCGGCCTCGGCGGCGGGCCTGGCCCTGGGCGCGTTGCTCGGTGGCGTGCTGACCCAATGGTGGGGCTGGGAGGCGGTGTTTCTGGTCAACGTTCCGCTGGCTGGGGCCTGTGCCTTGCTGGCCCGGCGCTGGATTCCGGCCGATGGCCAGCGCGAGCGTGGCCGGCGTTTCGACCTCAGCGGCGCCTTGACCGTGACGGTGGGCGGCACGCTGTTGGTGTTCGCCATCGTCCAGGGCCCGGAATGGGGCTGGAGCGCCCCGGCGACCCTGGGCTGCGGGGCGCTGGCGCTGTTGCTGCTCGGGGTGTTCGTGTGGATCGAACAGCGTGGCCACGACCCGCTGATGCCGCTGCGCCTGCTGGCCCATCGCGAGCTGCGCCTGGCGATGTTCCTTACGGCCTTGTTCATGAGCAGCTTCGGCGTGCAGTACTACTTCCTCGCCCTGTATTTCCAGCAGGTCTATGGCTACAGCGTGCTGCAAAGCGGCGTGGCGTTTTTGCCGGCGACGCTGCTGTGCACCGTGGGCATCTGGCTGGCCGAACGTTCGTTGCTGCGCTTCGGGCTGCGGGCGACCCTGGTCAGCGGCTTGCTCCTGGGCGCACTGGGCATTGGCGGGGTGTATGTGGCGCTGCCCGACGGGGCGGGGTTCTGGAGCCTGATGCCGGGCATCGTGGTGCTGAGCATCGGCCAGGGCATGACCTGGACCGCCATGTGGGTCTCGGCCGGGCAGGGCATCGCGCCGGGCGAGCAGGGCGTGGCGGCGGGCATTGCCTCCACCAGCCAGCAGATCGGCGGGGCGCTGGGGCTGGCGCTGCTGGTGTCGCTGGCCAACGCCGGGCTGGGCGGCTCACAGGCCGTCGGCATCGAGCAGGCGGTGGGCGCCAGCGCCTTGCTCGCCCTGCTGGGGGCGTTGCTGGCCCTGCGTTTGCGGGTGCCGACAGGCCAAGGCCTGGCGGCAGCCGCCGAACGCGGTTGAGTGGCAGCCGATGACGGTGCTGTAGCCGCTGCCGAGCACCGCGAGGCTGCGAACGAGGACGCAGTCCTCGCCAATCCTGCGCATGCGGTTTGCCTTAGAGGAACGCATCGCCCGTCTTTACGGCCGCTGCGCTGCCGATCGCAGCCTCGCGGTGCTCGGCAGCGGCTACAGGCTGAGTCAGCGGAGAGCTCAGATCCACACATCATTGGCGGCCGTGCGTTCGCCGCCTTCTTCACCGGTGTTGCGCACGCCCTTGGGTTCGATCAGCAGCAACTTGACCTCCTGTTCGGCGTACGGCTTGTGTTTCATGCCCTTGGGCACGACAAACATCTCGCCCTGGTTGATGGTCACCTGGCCGTCGGCGAAGTCGATGCGCAGTTGGCCTTCGAGGACGATAAAGGTCTCGTCGGTGTGCGGGTGGTCGTGCCAGATGAAGTCCCCTTGCAGCTTCACCAGTTTGAACTGGTAGTCGTTCATTTCGGCGATGACACGGGCTTGCCAGTGGTCGTCGAACAGGCTGAGTTTGTAGGCGAAATTCAGGCTCTGGTAAGTGATGGGCGTGGTGTTGGCTGGGTTCATGCTGCGGCTCCGTAAAGAGGTGATCGGGCCTCTACGGTAATCAGCGCGGTGCTGCGGTTCTTGTACGATTGTGCGTGCCGGGCGGGGTTCAGCGGCCGTGCATTTTCAGCCAGCGCGCCGGCGGCAGGCCGTAGGTCTTGCTGAATTGCCGGGTCATGTGGCTCTGGTCGGTAAAGCCGGCCAGCAGCGCCGCGCTGACCAGCGACTGGCCTTGCAGCAACAGCGCCCGCACCAGGTCCAGGCGGCGCATGGTGAGGTAGCGATAGGGGCTGGTGCCGAACAGCAGGCGAAAGTCCCGCGACAGGCTCCAGCGGTCGCGACCGCTGTGGGTGGCCAGTTCGTCGAGGGTGATGCTCTGGTCCAGGGCGCTGTGCATGTATTCCCGCGCCCGCTCCGCGGCATGATAGTCGAAGCGCTGCGCCGGCCGGGAAACGCCGGACACGGCATTCAGCGCATGGGCCAGATCGAACAGCGCGTCTTCCTGTTCCAGCGGGTCCAGCGGGCCGTCCATGCTGCGCAGCAAGGTGTCGGTGGCGGCGAACAAGCGTGGGTCGGTGGACAGGCCGTTCTTGATGAAGGGCAGCGGCTGGCCGCCGAGGATCTGCTGGATCAGCGCCGGCTCGATATACAGCATGCGGTAATGGAAACCGTCCTGGGTGCCGGCTTCGCCGTCATGCACTTCATCCGGATGCAGCACCATGGTCCCGCCCGGCAGGTTATGGCGCCAGCCGCCGCGGTACTGGAAACTCTGCACGCCGGACAGCGTGCGGCCGATGGCGTAGGTGTCGTGACGGTGCAGGTCGTAGCCATGCCCGGCGAAAAACGCCTCGATACGCTCCAGCCCCCGGGCGGGAGGCGCGCGGTGGACCCAGTCTTTGCGGGGGGCGGGCTTGCCCATGAAACTGTCCTCGACACAACGTCAGGCCAGTACGGTAACCCAGGAGGGCGTACCTGTCTTCAGCGCATCATCCGCCCGCGTCGGCTTCCTTGGCCTCTTTGCCGAGGGTGCCGAACTCGATCGGCGTCTTGATGTAGAACAGCGCAATGTCCTCGTCCTCCAGGCGTTTGAACAGCCGGGCCGACTCCTCTTCGGTGAGTGCCAGGCGGACCTCGATGGGCTGGTCGGCCAGTTCGAAAAAGTGGGCGGAGTGCAGCCGGCCGGTGTGGCCGAAGCCTTCGATGGCGGTGCTCATGGTCGCGCCGCGCAGGCCCAGTTCATTGGCCAGGTCGACGAGCCAGTCCCCCAGCATTTTGCCGTGGTAGCGGCGATTCTGCTGGGTGAAGAAAATCACCAGGAAACCGTTCATGAGCGTTCTCCAATGGCCTCCATTACTTTCAGCATAGCCCCGGGGGTAGGGCGGGAGTGCTATGTCCAATGTCGTTCTGCCGGGCGGGATACGGACCCGACGCAAGGTCAAGTCCAAGGGGCTGCGGTTCTTGACCCTGGACGCGATCTGCCAATACCTGGAGAGTCAGTCGGGCGACCTGTTGATCCATGAGCCCGAGGTGGAGTAGCGTCAGCGTCCCCCCTCATGTGACAAAAGGCGGTCTGTGTCATGGCGCTTGAACATTGGCTGTATGCCGGCCCGCTGCTGTCGCTGGCGTTGCTCTGGACCGTGGCCGTGGTCACGCCGGGGCCGAACTTTTTTACCACGGCGCAATTGGCCGCCAGTTGCTCGCGCCGGCATGGCATGACCGCCGCGCTGGGCGTCGCCACTGGCACGGTGCTCTGGGGCTTGGCCGGTGGCCTGGGGATCAAGTCGCTGTTCAGCGCGGCACCGGCCTTGTACCTGGCTTTCAAGATCGCCGGCGGCTGCTATCTGATTTACCTTGGCCTCAAGCAGTTCAGGCGCAAGCCGGCGCCGACCGGGGCGGGCAATGGCTTGCCTGGCGGGTCGGGCCGCAGCCTGTTCTCGGCTTATCGCCTGGGCTTTCTCGGCAATATGACCAACCCCAAGTCGGCGCTGTTCGTCGCTACCATTTTTGCCACCTCGATGCCGGCGTCACCGCCGCCGTTGCTGCTGGCCCTGGCCGTGCTCACCATGGCTTCGCTGTCGTTCACCTGGTACTGCTGCGTCGCGCTGTTCTTCGCCAGCAGCCGCATGGCTGCCGTCTATAGTCGTTCACGCAAATGGCTGGACCGTTTTGCCGGCAGTTGCTACCTGCTGTTCGGCGCCCATCTGGTGGCCAATCGCTGAAGTCGGGGCTGGGCGCACGCCATGGATTTTCAGGGTCAGGAGACAGGACATGAGCTTTGCTTTTCGCCCCGTGCAGGATCGGGATATTCCACGGATCTGTGGTTTTGCCCGGGATCCCGGCGAGTTGTTTTTCTTTTTCCCGGCGGCCGCCTGGCCGCTGACCCACGAGCAACTGCGCGACTCCATTGCCCAGCGCTCTGATTCGACAGTGATCGAACGGGACGGCCAGGTGCTGGGTTTCGCCAACTTCTACCAATGGGGCACCCACGGCACCTGCACCATCGGCAATGTCATCGTCGATCCCGAGGCCCGTGGCGCCGGGGTCGCCGGGCAGTTGATCGGCGAAATGCTGCGCATCGCCCGGGACAAGCACCAGGCCGCGCAGGTGACCCTGTCCTGCTTCAATGACAACGTGGCGGGCCTGCTGCTGTATCCCAAGCTCGGTTTCGTGCCGTTCGCCATCGAAGAGCGCCGGAACAAACAGAATCAGCGGGTGGCGCTGATTCACCTGCGACATCAGCCGGCTTGAGCGGTCCGATACAAGCGCTGAACCACTTTTTTAACGGGAACAAACCATGAGCAAGCTGCGGGTCGGGATTATTTTTGGTGGCCGTTCGGCCGAACACGAAGTGTCGCTGCAATCGGCGCGCAACATCGTCGATGCGCTGGATCACGAACGCTTCGAGCCGGTGCTGATCGGCATCGACAAGAACGGCCACTGGCACCTCAACGACACCTCGAACTTCCTGATCAACCAGGAAAACCCGGCGCTGATCGCCCTCAACCGGTCCAACCGCGAACTGGCGGTGGTGCCGGGCAAGGCCAGCCAGCAACTGGTGGAAACCTCCAGCCAGGAACTGCTGGGCCACGTCGATGTGATTTTCCCCATCGTCCACGGCACCCTCGGCGAAGACGGCTGCCTGCAGGGCCTGCTGCGCATGGCCGACCTGCCGTTCGTGGGTTCCGATGTGCTGGGTTCGGCGGTGTGCATGGACAAGGACATCAGCAAGCGCCTGCTGCGCGATGCCGGCTTGGCGGTGACGCCTTTTATCACCCTGAACCGGGCCACCGCGGCGCGCACCGACTTTGCCCTGGCGCAAAGCAAGCTGGGCCTGCCGATGTTCGTCAAGCCGGCGAACCAGGGCTCGTCCGTGGGCGTGAGCAAGGTCACCAGCGCGGCGGAATACCACGCGGCCATCGAGCTGGCACTGGGCTTCGATGAAAAGGTCTTGGTGGAGTCGGCGGTCAGCGGTCGCGAGATCGAATGCGCGGTGCTGGGCAACGACCGGCCGATCGCCAGCGGTTGTGGGGAAATCGTGGTCGGCAGCGGTTTTTATTCCTACGACAGCAAGTACATCGACGACCAGGCGGCCCAGGTGGTGGTGCCGGCGGACCTCAGCGAAGAGGTCAGCGAGCGCATTCGCACCCTGGCCGTCGAGGCGTTCCAGGTGCTGGGCTGTTCGGGGCTGGCGCGGGTCGATGTGTTCCTGACCCAGGGCGGCGAAGTGCTGATCAACGAGATCAATTCGCTGCCCGGCTTCACCCGCATCAGCATGTATCCGAAGCTGTGGCAGGCCGCGGGCATGACCTATAGCGAACTGGTCAGTCGCCTGATCGAGTTGGCGCTGGAGCGCCATGCGGCGCGCCAGGCATTGAAAATCAGCCGCTGAGTTCCGGAGTGAACAATGAGCGTTGCCACTGAAGCGTCGCAGTACCTGTTTTCCTACGGCACCTTGCAGGACAAGGCCGTGCAACTGGCCAACTTCGGTCGCGAGCTGGAGGGCAGCGCGGACGCGCTGCCGGGGTATGAACAGGCCTGGGTGCAGATCACCGACCCCCAGGTGCTGGCCACCAGCGGCAAGACCCATCACCCGATCCTGCGCCCGGGCAGTGCGGCCAGTGCGCCGATCCCGGGGACGGTGTTTCGCATTACTGCCCAGGAGCTGGCCGCGGCGGACAGCTACGAGGTGGCGGACTACAAACGCGTGAGCGTGGTGCTGCAGTCCGGGATCGAGGCGTGGGTGTATGTGAGCGTTTGAGGCCCAGGTTTACTTCACGAGCAGTAACAGCCCATACAGCATCAGGGCCCAGACTAGTGCGCCTGGCACCATAACCACATAGTTGAGCGGGGTGAGCCGGTCGTTGCTTGCACCCAGTGGGTCGCCAGCGGCTTCGTTGAGGCCGCGCTGGCCCTTGAAGGTCACCAGCGCCTGGATTGGCAACAGGGCCAGACTGGCTATGTCTGTTAGGGGATAACCGGTATTCCTTTTGACCATGCCGTCGAGGCCTTTGCTGATAAGTAACATCACCACGAACTGGGTGGCCAGATTCCACGGTAGCCAGTCATAACGGCGACCGCTTTTCTTGATCTGGACATCGGCTGCCCGGTACAGCGCGTGAGTGTAGAACAGCATGAATATCGCCCGGGCGATGGGCCACATGGGTTGTCCGCTGGCCTGCTTGAACTGCTGCCAGTTCTTGTAGGCCCAGTACAGCAGGTAGAGGCCGAAGGTCAGCATGAACAGGGTCATGAACTTGGTCTTGGACACTACGTAGAAAGGGCGCTGCACGTCGCTGGCAGTGGCCAGCTGGGCTTGAGGCGGGGCATAGAGCTTGTCAGACACGATCATTCCTTTGTGGGTCTACAGGGCGCGCAAGATTAACCCGGTGCGGTGCCAAGGACCTATCGCGATAAATCTGAAGATGCGGTTTCAGGCCCGCCCGATCCAGGAATACTGGAAGGACTTCTCCTCGCCCCGGTGGCCGCGGCGGCGATAGCTGGCCAGGGTCGCGCTGGAACAGTAGGTGCAGTGCTCGCAGTGTTCGATCTGCTCCTCATCGATACCCGCCGCGCGCAACAGGTTCAGGGCATAGAGGCTCAGGTCGAACCACAGCGAGTCCGGCCGGGTCGGCGCTGGCAGGGCAATCTCCGGGGGCAGCCGTGGCGCGGGGCGCTCCTGGCTCCAGGGTGTCTGCTCCGGCGACCACAGGTGGCCTTGGGTGGCCGACAGGGTGTTAATGAACTCCGGGCTGACTTCGTAGCAGCAAGGCTTGATCGAGGGGCCGAACGCCACGCGCAACTGAGGGGCGGCGATGCCCTTGGCAGCGAAGTGTTGCAGCACGTTGTCGATGATGCCGCCGTGCAGACCTTTCCAGCCGGCATGGACCGCGGCGACCCACGAGGCGTCTTCACTGCTGATCAGCAGCGGCAGGCAGTCGGCTGTCATCACCGCTATAGGCCGGCCGGTGCGGGTGAACACCGCATCGCCGCGGATGATGCCGCTCGGCAGCGTGGTGCTGGCCTCGACCACCTCGCCGGTGTGGGCCTGGGAGCAGAAGAACAGGTTGGCAGGCAGTGGTGCCCCGATCCGAGAAAACTCGTGACGGATGCCTGGTATCTGTTTCAACACTGGCGCCTGGAAACTCATCGGACCTTCGCTCTGTTGCTGTGGATTAGCTACAGAGCATAGCGGGATCATGAGTCCTTTTGCTGACAGAGACCTGTCATCTGGTCGGCTGCTTGTCCGATCGGGGCATCAGTTTTTCAGCGGAATATAGAGTTCGACCACGCTGTCCGGGTGCATCGGCCCGAAAAAACGCTCCCCGGCGTACTCGAATTCCACCCCCTCATCGGCCTGCATCCCTGCGGCCGGCAGCCATTCGCTGTAGGCGGCGCGGAAGGTTTCCGGCAGGGTCTGCACCGTGCCGCGGTGCTCGACCCGGGCGTACTGGCGGGCGGGGATTTCCAGTTCCACCATGCCCTCCACCAAGGGCGCCTCGGCGCTGACCGGCAGCCCGGCGACGTAACGCCACTGACCGTCGCTCAAGGGCTGGCAAATACCGTAAGTGCCGACCGGTTCGGCCAGGCGCTGGATCTCCTGCTCCCGTGGTTCGAAGCGTTGCCACAACTCGGCAATCGAGCCCTGGTCATCCTGCTGCCAGGCCATGCCGATGATGCGCTGCGCCGCCAGCGTCACCCGCACCGGCGTCTGCGGCGCCGGCAGGCTGCGTTCGGGCTGCGCCAGATAACGCTGCAACTGGCCGAGCACGTTCTGGCTGCGGGCAATCTGGGTTTCCAGCTCACCGGCATGGGCCTGCAACGCCTGGCGCAGACTCAACACACTGTGCAACGCGCCGCTGTCCGCCAGCCCACGAATCTCCTCCAGCCCCATGCCCAGCTGCCGCAACCAGACAATGCGCCCGAGGACGCCGATCTGCTCCGGCTTGTAGTAGCGATAACCGTTGTCCTGCCCGGTCAGCGCCGGGGTGAACAGACCGATGCTGTCGTAGTGGCGCAAGGTCTTGGTGGTGAGGCCATGGCAGCGGGCCATTTGACCGATGGTGAGCATGCAAACGTCCTTTTTTGTGGTGAGGGTCGAGCGGCACTTTAGGGGTTTACCCAAGGGCAAGCTCAAGGCTGTTCCACGGTATTTTTTAAGTGTCCGAGAGTCTTTCAGAGAAGTCTGGAGGGTAAATAGGCGCGGGATGACAGCCAGGTTTTGTTCATAACCCTATAACGCGCAAGTGCTGAGAAGAAGCATTGGCGCTTTGTATTTCTATGTGGGTATGAACATGAAACGACTGGTTTGCCATCGAGATGTTGGGGGGTATTCCCTGACGCAAATAGAAAGTCCTTTTTTTGCGCTTTATGAGGTTAAGCGAGCACTGGCAGATCCAGAGGGGTTAACGGGACTGCGCGATCTGTTTGAGGCTTGTGGATTATCAGTTGGGCAAAACTACACCGAGCAAGACCGGTGCAAGGTTCTGGAAAAAGTTGAATTGGGTGATTGGTTGGTAGTGTCGGATGATCCCTTCAGCCCCCTGAGTGCTGATACGTTTGGTAAATACTCAAGCCTCTCGGGCAGGACGTTCTCTTTGGGGAGTTACACCTTGCGCCAGCTTTCCGCCTCGGATTTGCCATTGGTTCAGGGTGAGGTGCTCACGCTGGAGAGGGTGGCGACAGATTCTCAGAAGGTAGACGGTCCGGGTAAATGGGTTCTCAAGAGAATTGATTACGATGGTGTCAGGAATTCATTAGTGGTCTTTGCCAACCGGCTGACTTCATTTGGCGAGGAGGGGCGGATGTTTTTGGGAGAGGGAAAGGATTTTATGAATACTTCCCGAACCTTGATTCAAGAGTGGGTACCTCTCACTGAGGAAGAGCTTCATTTTTCACGTCAGTCTGCTGTTCATCGGTATGGCGAGTTGCGTCATATCAGTCAGCGCTTCATTGAAGGGGCAGACAGCTGGCCTGTCTCTGGGAGTTCCTGGCACTGGCAGCCAGTGACCGCTGATGTTGTCTATGAGTACAAAAAGGAGCGGTAATGTTTTTTTTCAGGAAGTTGAGCCGGACCCGGATCTGGCAGTTTTGGGGCGGGCTCGATGCGCTCTATTTGTTGTGGTACGTCACGAGCAGTGTACGGCTGGGCAAGACTCCGTTCTGGGATGACCTGACTGCGGCGACTGAAGTGTTCAAGGATCATGGAACCACTGCTGTGGTTATGGTGATGATCAATTGGGGTTTGCAGCTGTCGATAGTCGTCAGCGCTTTCCTGTTTTTGTTTCAGCGCAAAGAAGCCAAGTGGCTGGGGCTTGCGCAGATTCCTTTGCGCTTGGTGTTTGTCGTGCCGTCTTTTTCCGTGCTTCTGATCGGCGCGTATTTTTTTCCGAACTACAACCCGCTGATGATGTTGGGGGTGATAGTGCTCTCTGAAATCATCAAGGGCTGGAGTTTATGCGTGGTCAGGAGCACCCCCGCTAAGGGCGAGGGTGTAAAGCCTGAGTCATTGAAGCCTGATCGCGGATAGAACCACTCAGACTGACTTCACCGGCTTGATCAGGCTCTCGGCGGGGATGCCGAACAGTTGGTGCAGTTTCCAGATCATTGGCAGGGTCAGGGCGCGTTTGCCGTTGAGCACTTCGTAGACCCGGTTGGTTCGGCCGATGGCGGGAGCCAGGTCGGCGGCCGACAGGCCCGATTGCTCCATGCGGAACTTGATGGCGTCGATCGGGTTGGGCAGGTCGACCGGGAAGTGCTTGGCTTCATAGGCTTCGATCAGGGTGATCATCACGTCGAAGTAGTCGCCTTCTGCGGTGCCGGGTTCGGGCTCGTTATCGAACAGCACCGACACTTGCTTGAGCGCCGCGCGGTAATCCTGGTCGGTGTGGATGGGGCGAATCTGCATGCTCGTTACTCCATTTCAACGCGGTCGGCGTCGATGGCATCGTACTGCTGGTGAGTGCCAACGAACTTGATGTAGAGGGCGCCAAAGCGGTAAGCCACGGCCACTACCAAGCGGTAGTCATTGCCTTTGATGTTGAACACCACGCGACGGCTTTTAAGAATGCTGGCGCTGCAAAACTGGTCCTTGATCTGCGCCGGGCTGGACCAGTTGGCATTGCGTGCTTCATCGATCCAGGCCAGAAGCGGTTGTTCGACATCCGGGTGCTGTTCCCAGAACGTCTTCAAATGACTGACGGCGATAATCCTCATGGCTCGAAATCCTAGTCCCGTCATGGGACTTAAGCAATGGGGTGAGAGAGGAAGGCGATGGACGGACAGCAATCGATGTTGCCCGTCCCGCAGGGGTTGCTCGGTTTCAACCTGCGCCTGCCGTCATCGCGGTGTGCACATCATCCATCACCGCTTTACCCATCTCACCCAGGTAATGTGCCGCCCAAGCATAGCGGTCCGCCTGCGGTTCCATGGCCGCATCCAGGGTCAACTGTTTTGCCAGATGTAGCAGCAACGAGGCGTGTTCCAGGGCGTCGGCCAGGGGGACGTCGGCGTTGACCCGCAGCAGCGGACGTTGGCCTTCGCCACAATTGGCAAAGGTTATTTTGCCGAGGGTGTGCAGGGAGGAAGGGGATGGATTGAGGGTGTGTTTCATGGTGAACCTCCTTGATTCGAAGAATCATCACCGTCTGCCGCCAAACAGATCAGGGTGACGGGTTACGCAGGATTGGCGGACCGGGAATCAAGGCAACCGGCGAACCCGAAGGCTCTCCCACGCAACCCGTCATAACGCAGGTATGCGGGCGCAAAAAAAAGCGCCTGCAAAGGTGGGGGCGCTTGTGCGCCTCGATTCTATCAGGCCGCCAAGCCTGTTCGCTGGTTTTGCAGCGATGGTCGAACCATAGGGTGGAAGAGATGGAGTCGCAACGCTGTTACTGCGACATTCTGTGACTGTGAGATATGCGCATTTCTTGAAGCCCTAAAGGATTCTGTAGCCGCTGCCGAAGGCTGCGATAGGACCGAAGGTCCTCCAGCGGTCTCACGATTCCTGTGCCCCCGCCGGGGTCGTTCGCAGCCTCGCGGGCTCGGCAGCGGCTACAGGCCTGTGTTCAGCACCTTGGCCATTTCCGCAGTGGCCGCCCAGCCCAATCCGGCATACACCGGCTTGCCCACCTCGGTCGCATGCAAGACGGCGAAGCTCAGCCCGCGCTGGATGAATTCGGCTTCCGCCAGCTTCATCAGCGCCGAGGCCAGCCCTCGGCGCCGGTAGGCGGGTTCGACATACAGGTTGAGCACATAACCGCGCTGGTCCTGGGTCGGATGGGACGGGTGGGGCGGCCAGTCGATGCTCATCAAGCCAATGGCCGCCACCGGTTGCTGGCCGTCCAGCAGGGCAAAGCCGTAGTAGCGGCCATCGGGCAAACGCTCGCGCAACCAGGGGCGGAAGTGTTCGCTCATCACTTGCAGGGCCGCGGGTTCGCCTCCGGCTTCGAGGAACATCGCCTCGCGGTGCCGGCGGACCAGTTCGAGGTCGTCGGCCACCAGCCGGCGCACGGCCAAGCCTGAAAAATCGATACCGCCGGGAATCGGGTTCATCGCCTGCACCTCGGCCAAAAAAACTGATGCTAGGAGCGATCGAAAGACGGCGTCAGACACAGAACGCAGGAAAAATCGGCATACAGCATTCACCACCCATGCCTGCGCTTGCGCGGCGTAAAAAATAAAAAGGGCCCACCTCGCGGCAAGCCCTTTGGGTTTTCCTGCGTTGGCCTCAATCCCCCAACGCTGCCCCTTCACGCCGTGGATCGGCGCCACCGGCCCATGAGGTTTTACCCTGGGCATCGCGTACCCGCACGATCGCCTGGGTGCCGCTGGTCATGTCGATGTCGGTCACCTCATGGCCCTTGGCTTTCAGCGCCGCTTTCAACCCAGGGGTGAACTGGCCTTGTTCCAGTTCGGTCGGGCCGTTGCGGCTGCCGAAGTTGGGCAGGCTGATGGCGGCTTGCGGGTCGAGGTTCCAGTCGAGCATGCCGATCACCGACTTGGCCACGTACTCGATGATCTGCGAGCCGCCCGGCGAGCCGACGGTGGCCAGCAGTTCACCGCTGTCGCGGTCGAAGACCAGGGTCGGCGCCATGGACGAGCGTGGGCGCTTGCCCGGCTGCACGCGGTTGGCCACCGGCTGGCCGTTCTCTTCGGGGATGAAGGAGAAGTCGGTCATCTGGTTGTTGAGCATGAAGCCCTGGACCATCAGGTGCGAGCCGAAGGCCGCCTCCACGGTGGTGGTCATGGACACCGCGCCGCCCTGGTCATCCACCGCCACCACTTGCGAGGTGGAGATGCGCATCGGCGAGCGGTCCGGGGCGTAGGCCACCTGGATGCCCTGGGGCTTGCCGGGCTCGGCCTTGGCCATGCTGCGTTCGCCGATCAAGGCGGCACGCTGCGCCAGGTACTGTGGGGCGACCAGGCCGGCGATCGGCACCGGGGCGAAGTCTGAATCCGCCACGTACAAAGCGCGGTCGGCGTAGGCCAGGCGTTCGGCTTCGGCGATCAGGTGCACCGCTTCAGGCGCCGGTTCGAGGCCGGCCGGCAGATGGGTCTTGGCCGGCTTCAACGGTGGCAGCGCATAACGCGGGTCGCGGGCTTCCAGCGCCTGCAGGGTGCCGAGGATCTGCGCCAGGGCGATCCCGCCCGACGAAGGCGGCGGCATGCCGCAGACCTGCCAGCGCTTGTAGTTGGTGCACAGCGGTTCGCGCTCCTTGGCGCGGTAGCCTTGCAGGTCGTTGAGCGACAGGCTGCCCGGGTTGGCGTGGCCCTGCACCTTGGCGACGATTTCCCGGGCGACCGGCCCTTGGTACAAGGCGTTCGGGCCTTCCTTGGCGATGCGTTCGAGCACGGCGGCCAGCTGCGGGTTTTTCAGCAGGGTGCCGACGGCTTTCGGCGTGCCATCGGCCTGCAGGAAGTAGGCGGCCATATCCGGCGATTTCGCCAGGTACGGATCGGCGACGATCATGCTGTGCAGGCGCGGGGAGATCGGGAAACCCTGGTCCGCCAGGCGAATCGCCGGCTCGAACAGCTGCGCCCACGGCAAGCGGCCATGTTTTTTATGGGCCAGTTCCAGGGCGCGGAGCACACCGGGCGTACCCACCGAACGGCCGCCGATCTGTGCCTGGGGGAACGGCATGGGCTTGCCGTCGGCTTGCAGGAACAACTTCTCGGTGGCCCCGGCTGGCGCGGTTTCGCGACCGTCGTACGTGCGCACCGCCTTGCCGTCCCAGAGCACGATCAAGGCCCCGCCGCCGATCCCCGACGACTGCGGCTCCACCAGAGTCAGCACCGCTTGCATGGCAATCGCCGCATCGATGGCCGAACCACCCTTGCGCAACATTTCGCGCCCGGCTTCGGCCGCCAACGGGTTGGCCGCGGCGGCCATATGCCGGTCGGCGTGTTGCACTTGCAGGTCGGTGCGATAACCCGAAGCGATTTCCGGGGCGGGGGGCAGGGCGGTGTGGGAAGGGGCGGAAGCGTTGCAGGCGGCGAGGCTTAAGGCGACGGCTAGCAGCGAGAAACTGGCAAGCCGGCGGTGACGCGGATTGAGGGTCGAGAACACGCGTTGAACTCCGTTCACTGGGTAAATGATGTGTCGTCCGTGGGGAGGAATGTACAACAGTGAGCGGGCCCATGCTGACCCTTTCGCTGGGCGCTACGGTGCCGGGATTGCCGGTACTTGCGGGCAAGGCCCGATGCCGGACGCTGGCCTGGAGGCGGCCGGTGGCGCCGCTGGGATTTCTGGGGGCTTGGGCTTTGGCATTGAAGGCGCGGGGCGCGGGGCGCCTTGAATCAAGGTAGAAACACCGTGCCGGCAATGGCAGCCACAGGCCGGCGGGCCTGCCTGTGGCTGCCTCAGGCTCGTATCAGAGCGAGATCCCGTGCAAACGTAGCCAGGCATCCAGCGCCAGCGCTGTTTCCAGGCTGTGCCGGCTCATTTGCGTATTGAAGTGGCCCTCGGGCTGGCGCAGTTCCTCGGCCATATAGGCGTGGGATACGATGCCGAACACCGGGTTCCCCGTGTCCTGCAGAAGCTGCCGGGCACTCTGGCGCAGGAAGCGTTCGTAGCCCAGGTCGGCTGAGGTCGGATAGGGGCTCTTGCGGCGTTTGAGCACCGCCTCCGGTACGAAGTCGGCACAGGCCTGCTTGAGCAGCCACTTCTCCTCGCCATCCTTGCTCTTGATCGACCAAGGCACGTTATAGATGTACTCGACCAATTGGTGATCGGTGAACGGCACACGTACCTCGAGGCTGTTGCACATGCTCAGGCGGTCCTTGCGATCCAGCAGCATCACCATCCAGCGTTTCAGGTGCATGTGGCAAAGCTCGCGCATCCGGCGTTCGTGCGGGCTGTCTTGCGCCAGGTGTTCGACCTGGCGCAGCGCATCGTCGTAGCTCGCCTGTTGGTACTGGGCGAGATCGCATTGGCGGTTGAAGTCTGCATTGATAAACGCGGCCGGCAACTTCACCCGCGACGCCCATGGAAAGGACGCGGAGGCGATGACCTGAGGATCACGGAACCAGCCATAGCCACCGAAGACTTCATCAGCGCCCTCCCCGGAGATGGCCACCGTGGAGTGCTTGCGAATTTCCCTGAACAACAGGTTCAACGAGGTATCCATGTCGCCGAAGGTGAACGGTACGTCCTTGGCGCGGAACACCTCCTCGCGCGCCAGGTCGGAGATCAGTTCCTCGTTGTCGATGAGGACGGTCTGGTGCCGGCTACCGATGAACTCCGCGGCCAACAGGGCAAAGGGCTGGTCCTGGTCGGGACGCAGGTCGTCGCTCTTGAACTGTGCGGACTGGCCAGTGAAGTCCACCGAAAAGGAATTGATATCCCCGCCGGTCTTCGCCTTGACGATACGTTGCGCGATGGCCGTGAGGGTGGTGGAGTCGAGCCCGCCGGACAGCAGCGAGCACACGGGAACGTCGGCATACAACTGCGAACCCAGCGCGTGGGTGACCAACTCGCGGGTCTGTTGCACGGTCGTCTGCAGGTCGTCCTGGTGCTCCTGGCGGCGTACTTTCCAGTAGCACTGGATCTTCATCTGCCCATTGGGGCGCCAGGACAGGAAGTGGCCGGGAAGCAGCTCCATCAGGTTCCTGAAAGGCGTCTGGGCGGTTCCCTTCGACAGCGTGAGCACGTCGACCAGCCCCGTCACTTCCAGCCCCGTAGTGAACTCCGGGTGAGCCAGGATGGCCTTGATCTCCGAGCCGAAGAGCAGCCCTTCGCGATGCCGGGCATAGAACAGCGGCTTGATCCCCAGGCGATCGCGTACCAACAGCAGGTGGCCATCGCGTCCGTCGAACAGGGCGAAGGCGAACATGCCTGTCAGGTGATCGCAGCAACGCTCGCCCCATTCCAGGTAGGCATGCAGCACGACCTCGGTATCGCTGCGGGTCTGAAATTCATGCCCCGCCTGTCGTAGCTGGTCGCGCAACGCATCGTGGTTGTAGACCTCCCCTGTGTAGACCAGCGAGACCTCCTGGCCGTCCGCAAAGCGATAGACCATTGGCTGGGTACCGCCGCTCAGGTCGATGACCGCCAGCCGCCGATGCCCCAGCAGGGCATGTCGATGTTTCCATATGCCTTGCGCATCAGGCCCGCGCAGTGCGAGCGTATTGGTCATGGCGCGAATCGCAGGGTCTTCCCCTTCGAGCCTGCGCGTATAGTCTACCCATCCTGTGAGACCACACATTTAGTAACTCCTGTCATTAATCATTGAACCGCGCCAGCTCTGTATTGAGCGAGTCATGCCACCTTGGCTGACTCGTCAACGAGGCGGGTCTCGTGCAAATACCTGCGTTATTCAGGGTTGCAAACGCCGCACCTTCCAGCCCGTATCGCTGCGGTCATAGCGCAGGCGCTCATGCAGGCGTTCCTGGCCGTTACCCCAGAACTCCAACGACTCAAGCCGCAACTCAAACACGCAATAACCCTCGGGACGCGGCAGCGGACCTTGCACGTCGGCCAGTTCCCTGGCGGCGTTGCGCATGGCTTGAATATCCTTGAGTTCTTCACTCTGGCGAGACACCGATGACATCGGATGCGTGGCATAAGGGCGCTTCAACCAGGCCTCGTCAGCCTTGGCATCCGGCAAGCGCACGGCCTGGCCATTGAGGATGATCTGCTGGCTGGTTTCGCGCCAATACAGCACACCCGAGGCCCAGGGGTTCTCTGTCAGTTCGCGGCCTTTCTGGCTTCCGGCATGGGTGCTGAACAGCACCCCGGTGTCACTGATCTCGCTGATCACCACGATGCGCGTCGAAGGCCGGCCCTGGCTGTCCGCCGTGGCCAGCGCCAGCGCACGGGGTTCGCGGATGCCCACGCGGCGTGCGCGTTCGAGCCAGTTGTGCAGCACGCTCATGGGATCGGCAGGCAGAGTCTGGTACTCGGGAAACGGCGCATCCAGTGTGCCAGTCAGGGATTCCGACATGCCTTTACCCAGCAGCGGCTGGCCTAGTACTGAACTGTTCATAGAACGATGGTCCCCCGTCCGAAGGTGACGCCATTGCCTGATACTTCGACCCGCGTCAGTTGATCGGCGCGGCCCTCGGTCCTGGCGAACATCAGTGAAGGGCGGCCGATTTCCACGCCCTGAAGAATCTCGATCTGCTGGCCGAACTCGATCTGGCCATGACGCGCCAGATGAATCGCCAAGGGCCCGGCAGCGGAGCCTGTGGCCGCGTCCTCGACCACCCCATAGGCCGGTGAGAACATCCGGCTGCGCCAACGCCGTCCCGCGCCGGCAAAACAGTTGATGGCCATGTCGTGGAAGCTGGACAGGGCACGGTGGTCGGGGTGCAGGGCGGACAACGCGGCGATGCTCGGCAGGCCGACAAACACATGACGCGGGCCGTTGTGATAGATCTCGATGGGAAAGGTCGAGTCGCTGATGCCCAGGGCCTTGAGCAATTCGACGTCGCGCCCCAGGGCCGTCCAGGTCGGTATCGGCTGGTCCATGCTGGCGGCGACGACGTTGCCGTTCTGGCGCTCCAGGTCAAAGGCGATGGTGCCCATCTGGGTTTCCAGGAACAGCCGGTGATTGTCGGTGTGCGCACCCAGGGCAATGGCCGTGCCCAGCAACGGGTGCCCGGCGAAGGGCAGTTCGTTGACCGGGGTGAAGATCCGGATCAGTGCATCGCCACAGTTGCGTGGCTTGAGCACGAAGGTGGTTTCCGACAGGTTCATCTCCCGGGCGATGCGTTGCATTTGCTCGGCCGACAAGTCATCGGCGTCAAAGAACACCGCGACCGGATTGCCTTCCAGCGGGGCGCTGGCAAAGGCGTCGATGATGACGTAATGGTGCATGGTTATCTCCCGGCGGCCGAAGCGTTGCTCTCGACAGGTGTGTGGATGAGGGCGTGCCGCAGCAGGTCGGCGATGATGCGCGGGCCTTCCTGGGTCAGCAGCGACTCGGCATGAAACTGCATGGAGGCGAACGACGGCCCACGCAGGGCATGCACCTCGCCGGTCTCGCTGTCGCGGCTGATTTCGACGGTGCCGATGCCGTCGATGTCCAGGCGGTCACTCGAACTCTGGGCGGCGAAGGTGTTGTAGAAACCCACCCGTTCGGCGTTGCCAAACAGGTCGATCTGTTTTTGCACGCCCTGGTTGGGAATGGCTTTGCGCTGCAGTTCCAGGCCCAGGCACAAGCTCAGCACCTGATGGCTCAGGCACACCGCAAGGAACGGCCGCTGCTGGCTGAGCAAGGAGCGGATGGCCACGTGCAGGTGGTTGATTTTCGGCTGTTGGACTTCGCTCGGGTTGCCGGGGCCGGGGCCCATGATGACCAGGTCGTAGCCGTCAAAGCTGTATTCGTCGCTGAAGCTGCACACCGTCACCACCAGGCCCAGGGCCCGCAGTTGCTTGGCGATCATCGAGGTGAAGGTGTCCTCGGCGTCGACGATCAGCACCTGGCGCCCACTGAAGTCGGCCTGGAGCTGCTCCCGCTGCTGGCTGTCCATCAGCCAGAAGTCCGAGACGTAGGCATTGCGGCTGGCCAATGCGGCGCGCACTTGCAGGTGATTGCCGAAGCGCGAGGGCGCCTGGTTTTTCAGTGCGCTGATCAGGCCGGTGGCCTTGGCCCGGCTTTCGGCAGCCTCGGTCATCGGGTCGGAATGGCGCACGATGGTCGAGCCCACGCTGATCCGCACCTCGCCGCTGTTATCGATGTCGGCGGTGCGAATCAGGATCGCCGAGTCCAGGGAACGCCCGCCCTTGCCATCGCTGCCGATCAGCGCAGCCATGCCGCTGTAGTACGCGCGGCCTTGCGGCTCATAGCGCTGGATGACCCGGCAGGCGCTTTCCAGCGGGCTGCCGGTGACGGTCGGGGCAAACAGGGTTTCGCGCAGGATTTCCCGTACATCGCGATGGGTCTTGCCTTCGATGAAGTACTCGGTGTGGGCCAGGTGCGCCATTTCCTTGAGATAAGGACCGAGGACGTGGCCGCCGTCGTCACAGATGCGCGCCATCATTTTCAGCTCTTCGTCCACCACCATGTAGAGCTCGTCGGCCTCCTTGCGATCCGCCAAAAAGTCCATGACTTCCGTCAGGTTGGGGCCGGCGGGCGGATAGCGGTAAGTGCCGCTGATGGGGTTCATCACCGCGAGCCCATCCTTGATGCTGATGTGGCGCTCGGGGGACGCCCCCACGAAGGTACGGCTGCCGGTGTGGATGATGAACGTCCAGTAGGCGCCTTTCTCCCGTTCCAGCAGATGGCGAAAGAACGACAGCGCACTGGCCGGGCCGTACTCGCTGATCTCGGCCAGGAAGGTGCGCTTGATGACGAAGTTGGCGCCTTCCCCGGAGCCGATTTCGTTGGCGATCACCTGGCTGACGATCTCGGCGTAGCTCGCATCGCTGAGGTCGAAGCGTTCGCTGTTCAACTGGATCGGCACGTTGGGCAGCAACCCCAGCAAGCGTTCGATGCTGATGGATTGCTGCTCGGTGATGTTCATCGCCAGCAGCGGCGATTGATCGTCCACCGCCTCGAAACCGCGTTCGGCGATCTGCCGGTAGGGAATCAGCGCCAGTACATCCAGGCGAGGCGCGCCGATCGAGGTGGCAGGCAAGTCGATATCGGCCAGGACCTGCGGTTCCGACATTTCGCCGATCAGCACGTCCAGCAGGCCGGGACCGCTGGATTCCGGGCGGTACAACAGGGCAAACGGTTCGGGAACCGGTTGCAGGATGCGTTCCATGAGGTGGGCTGCGGTCTGGCTCATAGCACCACCTCGTCGGTGGTGATGACCATGGCGCAACGGCTGGCGGCGTATTCGATGGCCATCCAGTGGTGCTCCTTGCTGAAGTCGGCGATCGCGTCGGCAACGAGGAACGGCTGGATATCGTTGGAGTAGGCATCCACGGTGGAAATCAGTACCCCGACATGGGCGTACACCCCGCACAGGATCAACTGATCGCGCTCGTTGGCGCGCATGCGTTCCAGCAGGTCGGAGTTGAAGAACGCACTGTAGCGCCACTTGGTCAGCAGCCAGTCGCCGGGCTTGGGCGTCAGGGCGCCGACCACCTCGCGGTCGGCGGGGCTGGCCTTCATGCCTGGGCCCCAGAAGTCCTTGAGCAGCCCGCGTTGCTCCTCGCTCATGCTGCCGGGCTGGGCGGTGTAGGCCACCGGAACGCCGTTGTCGGCAGCCCACTGGCGAATGCGCGCGGCATTGCTCACGACTTCGTCACGCAGGGCGTCGGGCAAGGGCCGCAGGAAGTAGCGTTGCATGTCATGCACCAGCAGCACGGCACGCTCGGGGTCGATGCTCCATTGCGCGAGGTTGACGGGCAAGTCGCGGTTAGTAGGCAAGGCGTAAGGGATGATCGATGGAATGCCGGTCATGACGACAAACTCCAGTCAAAAGGAGGCAAGGGTTGAGGAGGGCTGGTTTTTCCAGGCCATCACCGCAGTAATGGCTTGCCAGGGGTTCAGGCGCGGGTCGCACAGGCTTTTGTAGCGGCTGGCGACCTGATGCAGGCCGGCGGCATCGGAAGCGCACTCGCTGACGTCGTCAGGGGTGGTTTCCAGGTGCAGGCCGGCGGCCACGCCACCGGCAGAGGTCACGGCATGCTTGAAGGCGGCGATTTCCTCGGTGATGGCCTGCACCATGCGGGTCTTGTTGCCGCAGGGCGCGACGATGGTGTTGCCGTGCATCGGGTCGCTCAGCCAGATGATCTTGTGGCCGGCCTGGCATACCGCTTCGACCAGTGGAGGCAGGCGCTCGGCGACCTTCTGGGCGCCCATGCGGGCAATCAGGGTCAGCCGGCCGGGTTCGCGCTTGGCGTCCAGGCGCTCACACAGGCTCAGCAGCTGGTCCCGGGTAATGTCCGGGCCGACCTTGCACGCCACTGGGTTGAGCACTTCGCTGAGCAGCGCCACGTGAGCGCCCGTTAACTGACGGGTACGCTCGCCGATCCACGGCCAGTGGGTAGAACCGAGAAATACCCGGCCCTGTTCGTCCTGGCGCAGTTGTGGCAGTTCGTAGTCGAGTACCAGCATTTCGTGGCTGGTCCAGGCCGGTGAACCTATGAGTTGCTCCTGGCCTGCCGACGCTTTCCAGCCCAGGTGCTGCATGATGTCCCGTGCGGCGCCATAGCCTCGAACCAGGCGTTGCGCATCGTGCTGGCGATGGCCGCAGACGGCCTCGCGGCCGTTGACCATGTCGCCGCGATACACCGGCAACTCGAGATCGCCAATGCGTTCGTTGTTGTTGGAACGGGGCTTGGCAAACTGCCCGGCAATCCGTCCCACCCGTACCACCGGTTGCTGGGTCACGAGCCGGAACGCTCCGGCCAGGATGTCCAGCACCGCTGCTTTGCGGGCCACATGATCGGGAGTGCTTTCATCCATGTCCTCGGCGCAGTCACCGGACTGGATGACCATCGCTTCGCCGGCCGCTACACGCGCCAGGGTGGCGCGCAGCACCAGGATGTCTTCCACTCGAATCAATGAGGCGCTGTCCCTGAGGTAGGCCTGCGCGTCATGCAATTGTGATGGTTCGCTCCATTGAGGCTGCTGGAACGCTTCACAACTTAGAACCCGTTTCAGTAAGTCTTCCATGATGCGATCACTCTCACGAGGATTAAGTTGGAATGCCTTCGCGTTTGATTTGCGGTACTGGAATACCCAGGGCGCGCAGTTGTTGAAAGACGTTCATGAATTCGCGATTGCGTTTTACTTTGCCGTCTTCCAGCTCGAAGGAGTGCAGGAAGTGGTTCTCGTAATAGCCTTCCGGATAACCGGGAAAGAGGATCTTGCCGTGGCCATCACACTCGACCCAGATATGGTTAGGGTCATCGGTTTCAAATACTTTGACGTTGTACCACTCCCAGTCCGGGAAGCACTTGAGTGACCAAACAGCATGTTCGGCCAACTTGGCCTTGCCACTGATTACAATCGGCGCGCCGGTATCGGTGGTCCATAAGCCGCCTGAACCATCTTCGGTAAATAGTTCATGGCGGCGCAGGCGGTCTTGGCCTTTGGTGCGCATATATTGCTCGACCGTGGCGCGGTTCTTGCGGCGAAGTTCAGTGATGTCGCTAGCGGTTAGTTGTTGCGCTGCGCTATTGGGCATGCTCAGTCTCCAATGAATAAAGGGGGGTTATGAAGCGGGGATACCTTCACGCTTGATTTTTGGAACGGGGATGCCCAAGGCGCGAAGTTGTTGGAAGGGGTTCATGAATTCACGGTTCTGCGTGATCTTGCCGTCGTCCAGTTCGAAAGAATGGATGTAATGATTTTCGCAATAACCTTCGGGGTAACCGGGAACCAGGGTCTTGCCGCGACCGTCGCTTTCCACCCAGAAGTGGTTGGGGTTATCGGTTTCAAACACCCGGACGTTGTGCCATTGCCAGTCTGGAAAGCATTTCTCCAGCCATACGCCGAGGGCAGCCAGCTTCGTGTGGCCTTTAAACACAAGGGGTTCACCGGTTTCGGTGTTCCAGGAACCGCCACTGCCATCCTGAGTGAACAGTTCATGACGACGCAGGCGATCTTTGCCGTTAGTGCGCATGTACTGTTCGACCGTGGCGCGATTTTTTTGGCGAAGTTCAAGGTGATCATTAAAGCCGCTAGGGGAAAGCGAAGCAGGCATGGGCAGCATCCTCCTTAGTTGGGGTTGTGTTTTTGAAAGTAAATATTTAGTTAATTGGCGCGGGTGAATGTTTACAGTTTTTAACTATTGTTCCTTCGTGGCCGTGCCGAGCGGGTGTTGTTTATACACCTGCATTTCTTGGGGGTGGAACTACCAGATCTTGTAGTGATGTAGGACATGAACGGGCAGGCTGCAGTCCGCCGGATGAACTGTTGCATTATTATGAAGAGGCAGGTTCATTCGTCGGCTGAGAGGCGGTAATGGCTTACTAGCATCGTCAGGATGCAATGTTCTATTTGGTTAGTTGTATTAGATGCAATAAATCTAGTGCTAGTGCGAAGCAGCCTACGACTGTGTGGTTTTGCTTGTTGACAGAGGGTCAGGTTGGTCTAGGCTAACGGCCTGTTTTCAACTTTGGTGGTGCTCAGAATGGAATTAGGGCAGCAGTTGGGATGGGATACGTACTTTTATAGTATCTTTGCGCGAACCATGGATATGGAGGAGTTTACAGCTGTCGCGTTGAGGGCCTTGCGCGAACTACGGTTTGATTTTTTTGCCTACGGCATGTGCAGCGTGACTCCGTTCATGCGGCCCAGGACTTATATGTATGGCAATTATCCCGAGGACTGGGTGCAGCGATATCAGGCGGCTAACTACGCGGTGATCGATCCCACTGTGAAGCACAGCAAAGTCTCGTCGTCCCCCATTTTGTGGAGCAATGAGTTGTTCCGGGGGTGCCCGGATCTGTGGTCCGAAGCCAACGACTCGAATTTACGCTACGGCCTGGCACAACCCTCGTTCAACACCCAGGGGAGGGTTGGGATGTTAAGCCTGGCGCGCAAGGATAATCCCATCAGTCTTCAGGAGTTCGAAGCGTTGAAGCTGGTGATCAAAGCGTTTGCTGCCGCGGTCCACGAGAAGATTTCCGAGCTGGAGAGCGACGTGCGTGTCTTCAATACGGATGTGGAGTTCAGTGGGCGGGAATGTGATGTGCTGCGCTGGACGGCCGACGGCAAGACCTCGGAGGAAATCGGCGTGATCATGGGGGTGTGCACCGATACGGTGAATTACCACCACCGCAACATCCAACGCAAAATCGGCGCCAGTAACCGCGTGCAGGCAGTCTCTTACGCCGTCGCGATGGGCTATATCTGAGGGTCTTCAAGAAGGACGACTCGGCCTGTATCAAGCGGTCTCTCTCAATAATGTGTCGGACATGAAGGCTGACGGTGCGACTGCGCTGCGGTGATGCTCGCGGTGGGCCGAGAGTTTGATGGCGAGGATTTTTTCATTCTGGTGCACCGTGACCGGGCCCAGTCGTTCGTAGTGGACGCCGTTGATTTTGTAATAGCGCTCCATGGTGCTGTTGACAATCCCGACGATGGCATCTGCGCCCGCTAGGCTGGCCGTCTTGAGGCTTCTCCAGAACAACGGCATCGCCAGTTGCGGTTCGCGGGTGGTGAAGCGAGTCATTTCCCAGATGGCTGGATGCTTGGGCGGCGCCCCGGCGCAGGTATGGCCGAACACTCCTTCAAGCAGGTTGGGGAACGTGGTGGGAATCAGGCGGGCGCAGCCAACGATGGCGCGGTCTTCATTGAACGCCAGGAGGTAGCGGGCGTGCTCGGTGTCGTATTGATCCCATTCGCAACCTGCCTGGCTCGGATGGGCCGGCAGCCGCCATCCGAGTTTCTCGACGAATTGTTCGTGCCGAAAGCGGCCGAGCATGAGTTTCAGCTCGTCGCTCATTTCGTTCAGTGTGTGCTCTTCCATGTGCATTACTGAAGTTTTCCTTAGGGATGAAGGGAGTGCAGTTTTATAGAGGACTTGTCCCGGCTTGGCACCTGCAAGATCTGGTAGGGGCAACGGTGGAATCGAGGTGAAGCCATTCGCTGGGGACTGTGCCGAAGCGGGCGGCGACGACAGTGGCGTTGATCCGGCCGTCGGCATTGAAGGCGGCAGTCTGGCCCAGGTAGTCGTAGAGAATGGCTGGTGCGCTCATGGGGCAGGGGGTGCGGCGTTTTGGGCTTGCATCCCCCTCAGTTCAATTATTTGGCGAGGATAGGAGATACATGGAGGGAAGGTGGAGAGATAGCCAGAAACAACAAAGCCCGCGCAAGGCGGGCTTTGTTGAGGTACTTGGTGGCTACACAGGGACTTGAACCCCGGACCCCAGCATTATGAATGCTATGCTCTAACCAACTGAGCTATGTAGCCAAGTGGCGCGCATTATTCGCGTAGAACGGTAAGGCGTCAAGCGCTTTTTATAAAAAAATTATCTACGCTATCAACCGTTTATCCAATTCCCTCCTGTAGCAATGGCGATGGGCAGCGCTGGAACCAGCGGCTGGCTTGTTCGTAGGCATGGGCCAGTTGCAGTACGGCGAAGTCGGCCTGGTGTTTACCGATGATCTGCAGGCCCATGGGTAGGCCGTCTTTATTGAAGCCGGCCTGGACGTTGGCCACCGGGCATCCGGAGAGGGTGCCGGGGATTACCACTTCCATCCAGCGGTGGTAGGTATCCATGGCCACGCCATTGATGCTCTGGGGCCAGGCCAGGGTCTTGTCGAAGGGGAAGACCTGGGCGCTGGGCAGCAGCAGGTAGTCGAAATCCTCGAACAGCCGGGAGATCGCCCGGTACCAGTTGCTGCGTTGTACCGAGGCGGCGAACACTTCGCTGGCCGAGAGCCGCAGGCCGTTTTCCACTTCCCAGCAGGCTTCCGGTTTCAATTGCGCACGCTTGTCCGGGTTGGCATAGGCCGCGCCCAGGGAGCCGGCGACCATCCAGTGGCGCAAGGTGCGCCAGCAGCTCCACAGCTGCGGCATGGCGAAATCGGGTTGCACCGGTTCGATGCGGCAGCCGAGATTTTCGAAGTCGGCAAAGGTCGCCTCGCACAGCGCGAGCAGGCCCGGTTCCATCGGCAGGTAGCCGTTGAAGTCCCCCAGCCAGCCCAGGCGGGTACCCTTGAAGTCGCGCTCCAGCGGGGCCGTGAAGGCAGCGCCGGATTCGGCGATGGACAGCGGCGCCCGGGCATCGGTGCCGGCCTGTACCGACAGCAGCAACGCGGTATCGCGCACGCTGCGGCCCATGGGGCCTTCGTAGCCCAGTTGGTCGAAGAACAGGTCGCTGCTGTCGTCGAAGGGCACGCGGCCCTGGGAGGGGCGGAAACCGATGACGTTGTTGAACGCCGCCGGGTTGCGCAGCGAGCCCATCATGTCGCTGCCGTCGGCCACTGGCACCAGGTGCATGGCCAGGGCCGCGGCGGCGCCCCCGCTGCTGCCGCCGGCGGTCTTGTTGGCATCGAAGGCGCAGGCGGTGGTGCCGAACAGCGGGTTGTAGCTTTGCGAACCGAGACCGAATTCCGGGGTGTTGCTTTTGCCGATGATGATCGCCCCGGCGGCCTTGACCCGCTCGACCATGATGCCGTCGCGCGCGGGCACGAAATCCTTGTACAGCGGCGAACCGAGGGTGGTGCGGATGCCCTGGGTCAGGGACAGGTCCTTGATCGCATGGGGCAGGCCGTGCATCCAGCCACGGTATTGCCCGCGGGCCAGTTCGGCATCGCGGGCGTCGGCCTGGGCCAGCAGTTGCTCGGCCGGTTGCAGGCTGACCAGGGCATTGACCCTGGGGTTGAACCGCTCGATATGGGCAAGATAAGTCTGCATCACTTCCCGGCACGAGACGTGGCGCAGGCGGATGCGTTCGGCGAGTTCGTGGGCCTGCAGCAGGACCAGTTCGCTGATGTTATTGGAAGTCATGGCAGGGTTGCCTTTCAAACGGCTGGAGAAGCGCCCCGCCGGGCTGGCGGGGCGGTACGGGTCAACGCATCAGGTTGGTCCACAGGCGGTCGGCCAGGCGGATCGCGCCTTCGCCGCAGGTCTGGCTGAACACCACCTTGGTGCCTTCGGGAATGTGCAGTTCCGGTGCGTCCTTGAGGCCGGCGTCGAGGAAACTTTCCACGCCCTTGACCGGGCTCTGGTGCTTGAGGAAGTTCTGGGTCATCGCGGCGTTTTCAGGTGCGCTGAGAAAAGCGATGAAGGCCTTGGCGTTCGCCGGGTTCTGGCTGCCTTTGGGTATGACCATGTTGTCGACCCAGGCCAGCACGCCTTCCTTGGGATACAGGTATTTCAGGCTGGGTTTCATCTCCCGGGCGCGCATCGACGAGCCGCCCCAGAACATCGACATGTCGATCTCGCCCGAGGCCAGGTTCTCGCGGATCGAGCCGGCCTTGGAGCTGTAGGTCTTGACGAAGGGTTTCTGCGCCTTGAGCAGGGTCAGCACCTGCTGCATCTGCTTGGGGTCCTCGCTGCACAGCGGGATGTCCAGGTACAGGCTGGCCATGTCGATCACTTCGCTGACCGAGTCGAACATATTGATCCGACCCTGCAGCTCGGCCGGTGGCTGGTAGAGCACCTTGTAGCTGTCGGCCGGGCCTTTGTAGCGCTCGCCGTCGAGCACCACGCTGGTGGTGCCCCAGATAAAGGGCACGGAGTAGGCGCCCTCGGGGTCCCAGGTGGGCTTTTTCAGATTGTCGACGAGGCCGGCGTAGTAGGGTTCCTTGGCCGGGTCGAAGCGCTCCAGCAACTGTTCCTTGACCAGGATCGGAACGAACTGGTGCGAAGGGATCGCCAGGTCATAGCCGGTGCCGCCCTGTTTCAGCTTGGCCAGCAGGGTTTCGTTGGAATCGTAGGAGTCCACCGTGACCTCGATGCCGGTCTGCTTCTGGAACTTGGCGAGGATCTGCGGCGAGAAGTAGCCGCTCCAGCTCACCACGTTGAGTTTCTCGGCGGCGTGTACACCCAGTGGCAGGCTCAGCAGCAGCGAGGTGCCGAGGCTTGCGATCAACTTGCTCATGTCTTTTCCCCAAGGTCAGTGGAAGGTTCAAGCGTGTTTTTTGCCCAGCAGATAAGAGAGGCTGACGAACAGCACCGAGACGCCCAGGATCAGGGTCGAGACGGCGTTGACGTCGGGTGTCACGCCCATGCGCAACAGGCCGAAGATGAAGATCGGCAAGGTGGTGGTGCCGGCCTGGGAGACCATCATCGAGATCACGAAGTTATCCAGCGAGACGATGAAGGCCAGCATCAGACCGGAGACGATCCCTGGCATCAGCAGTGGCAGGGTGACCTTGCGGAAGGTGCGCCACGGGCCTGAGTAGAGGTCGGCCGCGGCCTGTTCCAGGGACAGGTCCATGTCGTTGAGCCGCGCGCGGATCGGCAGGTAGGCGAACGGAATGCAGAACACCGTGTGGGCAATGATCAGGTTGCCGTAGCCCAAGGACAGGCCGATGGTGGAGAACAGCGCCAGGGTGGCCACACCGACCACGATTTCCGGCAGCACCAGAGGCAGCATGATGGCGCCCATGGACAGTTGCAGGCCCTTGAACTTCGCGCCGCGGGAAGTCCCCAGCGCCGCCAGGGTGGCGATGGCGGTGGCGATCATGCTGGCGCACACGGCGATCAGCAGGCTGTTGCCGGCCGCCGAACGCAGCGCCTGGTTGGCGAAGGCGGCGCGGTACCAGTCGAGGCTGAAACCGGTCCAGACTGTGGCCGACTGGTTGGCGTTGAAGGAGAACACCACCAGCACCAGGATCGGCGCGTAGAGGTACAGGTAGAACAGGAAACTGAAGCCGCCGAAGCCAGGAAAGTCCTGTACGCCGAGGCCGTTTCGCTTGAACAGGCGCAGCATCACACACCTCCCTGGGCAATGCGCTGGCGCTGGGCGCGCAGGGCATACAGCGTCAGGACCAGCATCACCGCCGCCATCAGTACCAACGACAGCGCGGCGCCGAACGGCCAGTTACGCGCATCGCTGAACTGCCGGAAGATCAGGTTGCCGAGCATCATCCGGGTACCGCCACCCAGCAGTTCCGGAGCGATCATCGCCCCCAGGCAGGGCACGAAAGTGAGGATGGCGCCGGCCAGGATTCCCGGCCTGGCCAGTGGCAGCACCACCTTGCGCAGGGTGCGGATGCGCCCGGCATACAGGTCCTGGGCGGCTTCGAGCAAGCGGGTGTCCATTTTTTCCAGGGTCGCGTAGATCGGCAGCACCACGAAGGGCGCGTAGGTGTAGACCAGCCCCAGCAACACGGCGCCGTCGGTGTAGAGCATTGGCAGAGGCTCGTGGATCAGCCCCAGGCCCATCAGGCTGTTGTTGATCACGCCGCTGCCGCGTAGCAACAGAATCCAGGCGTAGGTGCGGATCAGCAGGTTGGCCCAGAACGGCACGGTGATCAGGAAGATCAGCAGGCCGCGGCGCTGTGGCGGTTGCATGGCCAGCCACACCGCCACCGGGAAGCCAATCAGCAGGGTAATCACCGTGGTCAGCCCGGCGATGCCGATCGAGCGCAGCGCGATGATCAGGTAGGAGTCGGCGAAGGCCAGGCTATCGTCCAGTTGCCGCTCGAACAGCAGGGCGGTGTAGGCGTCGCTGCTGAAGACCGGGTCGACCCCGCCATAGGGGTTGGCCTGCATCAGCGAGTAGCCGATGACGATCAGGATCGGCACGATCAGAAACAGGGCGATGGCCAGCAGCGCCGGGCTGACCCCGAGAAAACTGTGCAAGGCCTTGTGCCGTTCCAGGGTGTTGGATAGCGATGATGTGTGCATGACGAACCCTCGTGCTCAATCCAGCAGGACGCTGGCGCTGCCTCGGTCGAACAACAGGCCGGCCTGGCTGCCCACCGCGAAGCGCTGGCTCTGGTCGACGCTGTTGGGTGTGCGCACCGTGAGGCGCGAGCCATCGCTGAGGCTGACCTGGTATTGCAGGTCGGTGCCCAGGTAGACCTGTGCCTCGATCCGGCACGGCAGAGCGCCTTCGCTGCCTTGTGGCAGCAGGTGCAGGCGTTCAGGGCGTACCGACAGGGCCACAGTCGCGCCGACCCTGACGTCGCTGCATGGCTGGGCGGGCAGTGGATGCCCGGCCGGCCCGGCGAACCAGGCGAGGCCGGCTTCGACGCGGGTCACGCTGGCATCGATGAAGTTGGTTTCACCGATGAAGTCGGCGACGAAGCGGTTGCGTGGACGTTCATAGATATCCTCGGGTCGGCCGACCTGCTGTACCTCGCCTTCCGACAGCACGGCGATGCGGTCGGACATGGTCAGGGCTTCTTCCTGATCGTGGGTGACGAAGATAAAGGTGATGCCGGTCCTGGCCTGAATGCTTTTCAGCTCTTCGCGCATGGCCTGGCGCAGCTTGAGGTCGAGGGCCGAAAGCGGTTCGTCGAGCAGCAGCACCTTGGGGTGGGGCGCCAGGGCGCGGGCCAGGGCTACACGCTGTTGCTGGCCGCCGGACAACTGGCTCGGCTTGCGCGTGGCAAAGCGTTCCATCTGCACCAGGGCGAGCATTTCCCGTACCCGTTCGGCGATCTGCGCCTTGCCCAGCACCTTGCCCATGGGCTGGGATTCCAGGCCGAAGGCCAGGTTCTCGGCGATGCTCATGTGCGGAAACAGCGCGTAGTGCTGGAACACCGTGTTGACCGGGCGCTGGAAGGGTGGGCGGTCGGCGATGTTCTCGCCGTAGAGCAGGATCTCGCCCTGGGTCGGAAACTCGAACCCGGCGATCATCCGCAGCAAGGTGGTCTTGCCACAGCCGGACGGGCCGAGCAGGGTGAAGAATTCGTTGTCGCGGATGTCCAGATCGATGCTTTTCAGCGCCACCGGCCCGGTGTGTGGATCGCCATAGACTTTGCGTACGGCGCGGATAGACACAGCCAGCGTTTGCAGCGAATGCAGGGCATTCATGCGTAACCTCCGATTCCCCCATCGCCCTTGGCAAACGTCTGCACGACGCTGCGTGGTAAGGCCATGGATATTATTGTTCTGGGCAGGATCGAGATGTGTTCGGGTGTGTGGCGAGCCGGTCTTGCAGGCTCTTTATTGTTCTGCTGCAGGCGATTATCAGTGAGGGGTTGCGGGGGCGAAACTTCAATTTTAACATAGCAGCTGTTAAATAATTTAATAGCTAAAGGCGTTTCCAACCATGCCTGAGCACCGTTTGCCACCGCTCAACGCCGTGCGTGCCTTTGATGCCGCCGCCCGCCTGGGCAGCTATGTCGAAGCCTCGAAAGCCCTGCACGTGACCCAGCCGGCCATTGGCCGCCATGTGAAGCTGCTGGAGGAATGGCTGGGCACGCCCTTGTTCGAGCGCACTTCGCGCGGCGTCACCCTGACGCCGGCGGGGGAGAAATACCACCGCAAGATCGCTGCGGCCCTGCAACTGATCATCGAGGCCGGCAAGGATGTGCGGCCCAAGGCCGCCGAACGCTGGCTGCGGATCATGGTGGTGCCGGGCTTCGCCAAGCGCTGGCTGACCCCGCGGCTGGAAGCCATGCGGCATTTGCGCCCGGGGTTGAAATTCGCCATCGAGCCCAACTCGACCTTCACCGAAGTGGATGCCAAGACCACCGACCTGGGCATCGCCTATGGCCTGGACGGGCAATACGCCGGCTCGCGGGCGACGCTGATCTGCCCGCGGGTGTTTCCGATCTGCAGCCCGGCGTACCTGGCGAGCATCGACGCTGTCCACAGCCCGGCCGACTTGGTGAAGCACGAGCTGATCCACTTCGACGACGGCGAGTGGTGGAACATGTGGTTCGCCGCCAACGGCCTGGATATCCACCTCACCAGCGACCTGATCTACGTGAACAACGACCATGCACTGTCGGTGGCCGAAAGCGGCCAGGGCATTGCCCTGGCCAACGAAGTGCTGGTGCGCGAGGAGCTCAAGGCGGGCAGGCTGATGCGGGTACTGGACGATCAGGTGAAGCTGGAAAGCTATCGGGTGTTGACCCCGTCGCAAGAGCTTTCGGCGGATGTGCAGTGGTTTATCCAATGGTTGAAAACCGAGCTGGAAGCGGACTTCCCGGAGGCGGTGATTGGCCAGTGAGCGTGGACAGTTCAGGAAAATATTCAAGTCGTTAGCAAGCTAAGGGGATAGCCGCGGCGCACCGAAAAATGGCACATTGGCCACCCCTGCAACTGCGCATCCATCTGCTGTACGGAAACTCTCATGGCTATCAGCAATGTTCAGTCCGCCTCCGTGGCGACTCCCGCGCCTTCACACAGCAGCCCCCTGGTGCTGCGCATCATTGGCGCGGTGGCGCTGGCGCATTTGATCAACGACTTGATCCAGGCGGTGCTGCCGGCGATCTACCCGATGCTCAAGGCCAGCTACGGCCTGACCTTCACCCAGGTCGGCCTGATTACCCTGACCTTCCAGCTCACGGCCTCGCTGTTGCAGCCGTGGGTCGGTTATTACACCGACCGCCACCCCAAGCCGTACCTGTTGCCGGTGGGCATGGTCTGCACCCTGATCGGCATTCTGATGATGTCCCAGGTCGGCAGCTTTGCCTTGATCCTGCTGGCGGCGGGGCTGATCGGTGTCGGCTCCTCGACCTTCCACCCGGAAGCCTCGCGGGTGGCGCGGCTGGCCTCCGGCGGGCGTTATGGCCTGGCGCAATCGACCTTCCAGGTCGGCGGCAATGCCGGCACGGCCTTCGGCCCGCTGCTGGCGGCGGCCATCATCATTCCCTTCGGCCAGGGCAATGTGGCCTGGTTCGGCCTGTTGGCGGTGTTCGCCGTGGCGCTGCTCTATGCCATCAGCCGCTGGTACGCCAACCACCTCAAGCTGTTCAAGCTCAAGCAGGGGCAGGCGGCGACCCACGGCCTGTCCAGGGGGCGGGTGCTCAGCGCCCTGGTGGTGCTGGGGCTGCTGGTGTTCTCCAAGTATTTCTACATGGCCAGCCTGACCAGTTACTTCACCTTCTACCTGATCGAGAAGTTCGACCTGTCGGTGGCCAGCTCGCAGCTGCACCTGTTCCTGTTCCTTGGCGCGGTGGCGGCCGGGACCTTCTTCGGCGGGCCGATCGGCGACAAGATCGGGCGCAAGGCGGTGATCTGGTTCTCGATCCTCGGCGTGGCGCCGTTCACCCTGCTGCTGCCCCATGTCGACCTGTTCTGGACCAGTGTGCTCAGCGTGGTGATCGGCTTCATCCTGGCGTCGGCGTTCTCGGCCATCGTGGTCTACGCCCAGGAGCTGGTGCCGGGCAACGTCGGCATGATCGCGGGGGTGTTCTTCGGCCTGATGTTCGGGTTCGGCGGGATCGGCGCGGCGCTGCTGGGCCACTTGGCGGACATCCACGGCATCGAGTACGTGTACTTCCTGTGCTCGTTCCTGCCGCTGTTCGGCCTGCTGGCGATCTTCCTGCCGCGGACCCGAAAAGCCTGAGTGCAGGCCTTGAACCAAAGGGCCCGGGACGTGCCGAGCTTGGGCCTGGCCGAAGAGCCGCTGGCACCTGCCGACAGTGAGTTGATCTGCCGGGAACATCCGTTCGCCGCTGAAACCATGGAGTAAGGTAATGACCCCTGAGCGTATAACCCTCGATGCCCTGTTGACTGGCCGCGCCGTGGCCTACAGCCGGCCGGGGTCCATGAGCGCGATCGCCAAGACCCCGCGCACCGGCAGTCTGCAGGTCGGTCCCCTGGGCCTGCTGGAAGACCAGCAGGGCGACTTGCGGGTGCATGGCGGCACCGAGAAAGCCATTCATCACTATCCCCGCGAGCATTACGCCGCCTGGGCCGCCGAGTTGGGGCCGCACGCGTTGCTGGAGCAGCCGGGCGCCTTTGGCGAGAACTTCAGTAGCCACGGCTGGACCGAGCAGAACGTCTGCCTGGGCGACCGGGTCCGGGTCGGCAGTGTGTTGCTGGAGGTGTCCCAGGGCCGCATGCCGTGCTGGAAACTCAATGACCGCTTTGCCGTGAAAGACATGTCGCTGCGGGTCCAGCAGAGTGGGCGCACTGGCTGGTATTACCGGGTGCTGGAGGCGGGCAGCCTGAGCGCCGGGGACGTGTTGCAGCAGGTCGAGCGCCCCTTCGAGCAGTGGCCGCTGTCGCGCTTGAGCGCGGTGCTGTTTTCCCGCGAGGTGGCAGTGGAGGAGATTCGTCTGTGCCTGGAGCTGCCGCTGGTGCCCTCCTGGCGCCGCACCCTGGAGCGTCGGGTCGAGCAGGCGGCGGTCGAGGATTGGGGCCCGCGCCTGCTGGGCACTGCGCGGGTCGATGAGGAGTCGGCCCGCTGAGCGGCGGGCGCGATCAGTTCGCCTCCAGGGTCAGGCGGGCCTGGACCAGGGCCTGAGGGTCGACCTCCAACTGCAGCGACACCAGGTTGACGCCCTGGTTTTCCACGTCGTCCAGCCAGGTCAGCAGGTCTTGCAGCGCGCCGCCCAGGTTGAGATTGAGGCGTCCGGATTCTTCGCTGTCCATGCGTTCGATGCTCAGGTTGGCCGCGGCCGTGCTGGCGGTGATCAGGCCGGCCAGGGTCCGACCGTTGGCCTGCGGGCCGCGGGCCTGGGTGGACGAGGGCAGTTTGAGCAGATCGGTTTGCAACTGCAGGGCCTCCTGGAACTGCTGTTCAGCCTGGCGCAGGGCCTGGCGCTGAGGACTCCAGAGCAGGGTCCAGAACAGCGTCACGGCCAGAAACAGGCTGAGCAGCTTCAGGGCCAGGCGGTCGCGGGCCGGTAGCTGCTGCCAGCGGTTCGAGTAACGATTGAAAAGGGTGGTCATGGGTTAGTCCGTGATTTTCAGGCGGGCGCTGACCCCGTCGGGAGCGAGCACGGCCGAGTCGGCCTGCACATTCGCGCCCTGCTGCGCGAGGGCTTCGCGCAGACGTTCGAGGGTGGAGAAATCCGGCGCGTTGACTTGCAGGGTCCAGCCTTGCGCCTGTTGGTAGTCCAGCCGGCGGATTCGCGTATCGCCGCCATCGCTGCCGGTCCATTGGCTGGCCAGGCTGTCGAGCCGGCGTGCCAGGCTTTGCCGGGGTTGGCCGGCCTGCTGGGCACGGGCCTGGACCTGGCGGGCGAGGTCGATCACCCGGGGCTCGTCGGGGAAGCGCTGGCGCCAGAGTTCCAGGCTGGCCTCGGTCACCTCGGCGGCCTTGTGTTGCAGCAACCAGCGATGACCCACGTCCTGGGTCACTTGAGCGCCGCAGGCGATGACCAGGATTGCCAGCAGCACCCGCCATGGCGTGCGCGACGGGTTGCGCAGGGCGAATGCCCCTTGGCGCAGATCGATGGCTTGCGAGCTGCCCTGGGCCAACAGCGACCAGGGCGTTTCCTCGCTGCGTTGCAGGGTGTCGGGCAGCAGCGGGGCCAGCTCTTCGAAGGCCTGGTCGTCGAGCGCCAGGCGTTGCTGGCAGGCCCCGCCGATCAGCCAGCGGTCGTGGCAGCGCAGGGCCAGGGCCTGGCTGTCCGGCAGGCAGTCGGCATCGACATGAATGCGCTCGGCCGTCAGGCCATGACTGGCCAGTCGTTCCAGCAGTTGCTCCAGCCACTGCCGTTGCAGGGCGAACAGGCGACAGTGCCGCCGCGCCTGCAACGGCCCACGGGCCAGGTGCAACTGCTCGGGGTCGTCCAGCAGCCGTTCTTCCAGCACCGAATGGATGGCTTGCTGCAACCAGCGGCCGCTGCGCGGCGGTACGTCGAAGCGGTGATGGCTGGCGATTTCCGCCGGCAGCAGCAGGGTCAGGCGCTGGCCGGCCAGCACCGCCGCCTGTTGCAGCGTGCCGTGCACCGGCTCGCCGTTGGTTTGCCACCAGGTGACGGGCGACTCGTCGTCCGCATTCACTGTGGCGAGGTAAAGCCAGGCTTGCATGGGGTTACTCCGGAAAACGGGAAGGGGCGGCGAGGGTGCGCTGCAGTACGCTGACTTGGCCGTCCTGCTCGATGCGCAGGCGGCTGATCAGGCGCAATTGGCGGTCGCCCAGTTCGACATCCAGCACCGCCTGGAAATAGCGGCTGCTGACATCGATCCCCTGGCTGTTGATCTCGTGCTGTTTCAGCACGGGGGCGTCGAGAAACTCCTGCACCGTCTTGTAGCCATCGGCGGGACGCGCCTGCACCAGGGCGGTGGCCTGGGCCAGGTCGAGCTGGCCCAGGCTGGCCAGCTGTTCGGCCGGGGCGGTGTTGAGGTTCAGGGCTCCCGGCGTGGTCCTGACCCAGGGCCGCAGGCGTTCCATGACCGCTGTGTCGACGCCTTCCAGGCGCATCAGCTCACTGCTGTCGTTCCAGGCCAGCGGCTTGCCGTCGAAACCACGCACCGGCGGCAGGCGCCTGGGGTCGTGGGGCGGCAGGCCGAGCACTTGCAACAGGCGTTGATAACGCAGGCGACTGATGCGGTCGTTGGGCGTGCGCAAGGTGCCGAGGTTGAAGCGCGCGCCGAGGTCTTGCAGCTGGATGCGGATACGCCCGCCGTCGATGTCGAAGGTCGGCGTGCTGTGGGCCCAGCGTTGGCCCAGGTGTACGCGCTTGGGTTCCGGCTCGTCGCGCCAGTCATCGCGCAGTTGGCCGCGGGCCCAGGCTTCGCCACTGAGCGCCAGTTGCCACAGTTGTTGCTGCAACAGCTGGTTGGAACTGCCGATCAGGCTCAGGCGCTGGCGGGCCAGCATGTCACTGACGATCAGGGTCGCCAGGGAGGTGATCAACAGCACGCTGATCAGCGCGATGCCCCGTTGTCTACAAGCCTTAACCATGGTCCAGCCCCTTGAAGCCCGGCAGCAGGATCACCCGCCGCAGGCCGGGATAACCGGGGGCGTCGAGTTCCAGCTCGATGGCCTGGGGCAGGCTCAGCGGTGCCTGGCCGACGGGCCAGTTGGAATGGGCCTGACCCTGGTCGTCGATGTAGCGCAGGCGTTCGAGGCGGACGCCATCGAGCAGCAGTTGTTGCGCGGCAGTGCCGGACAGGTCGGGACCGTCCACCGGGCTGCGGTATTCGCGCAGCCATTGCTTGTCGCTCCAGCGATAGGTGACCAGCAGCAGGTCGTTGCGTGCCTGCTGCAAGGGATTGCTCCAGCCGCCCCGCACCAGCTGGATGCGCCCGGGCTCGCCGATCAGGGCCTGGCGCGCCGAACTGCCGTTGACCGGGTAGGCGATGGCCTGGGTCAGGTCGCGCTCGAAGATGCCCACCGCGCGTTGCAGGCGCCGCAGTTGCAGTTCGTGCTGATGAATCCGCTGGTCGGTGTGCATCATGCGTTCGAGCAGTTGATAGCAGGCCAGGCCGAGCAGGCTGAACAGGGCCATGGCGATCAGCACTTCGAGCAGGGTGAAGCCCTGTTGCCGGCGTTTCATGGGCGGGCCTCCAGGTAACCGGCCAGGCGCGCGCGCTGCCGCGGCATGGGGGTGTCGGTGGAGACTTCGAGCACGATCTTCAACAGGCGCGGGTCGGGCGCCGCGGCGGTTTCGCTGGTCAGCAGCCAGTCGCGCCCGGCGAAGCGGATCGGTTCCTGGCGCTGGCTCTGGGGTTGGCGCATGCCGGCGCGCAGCTCGTTCAGGCGGTTGTCCGCCAGCCATTGCGCCAGGGTCCGTTCGCTGAGGCCGCCGTTGTTGCCGATCAGGTGTTCGGTAGCGCTGTAGAGCGACAGCGACAGCACGGCGAAAATGGCCAGGGCGACCATCACTTCCAGCAGGGTGAAGCCCGCCTGTTCATTGCACCGGGGCAAGACGCACCTCCTCGACACCGTCGCTGGACAGCGACAGCAGCGGTTGCTGGCGGTATTCCAGCAGCAGATTGAAGGGCGAGATCTGGTCGTTGGCCAGCACCCAGAGTTGCGGCTCCTTGCCCTGGCCCAGGCTTTGATTCTGGCCTGGTGGCTCCTGCAGGTTCAGGCGCAGCTCGCCGGGCAGCCGGTGTTCCTTGAAGCGTTTGTCGGCCTGCCACTGGCCGCCACGGTCGAGGCTCAGCACTGTGTAGTGGTCGGACGCCAGGCGTAGGCCGTGATTGAGGTTGTTCAGCACCGCGTCTTCGCGCAGCAAGCCAATGAGGTTTTGCAGGCGCTCGGCCTCGCGCCGGGCCTTCTGCCCGCCCGAGTCGCTCTGGACCAGCCCGACCATGCCGGCCAGCAAGCCGATGATCAGCATGACCACCAGCAGCTCCAGCAGGGTGAAACCCGCCATTGGCTTGCGCACTTCAAGGCTCCCAGTTGCCGATGTCGGCGTTGGTGCCGTCGCCGCCGTTGCGGCCGTCGGCACCGAAGGAGTACAGGTCGTAGGCCGAACCTTCGCGACCCGGGGCGAGGAACTGGTAAGGGTTGCCCCAGGGGTCCTTGGGCAGGCGCTTGAGGTAGCCGTCGGGGTTCCAGTTGAGGGCCGCCGGCATGCCTGCCGGTTTCTTCACCAGGGCTTCCAGGCCCTGCTGGGTCGACGGGTAGTGATGGTTGTCGAGCTTGTAGATTTCCAGGGCGGTGGCCACGGCCTTGATGTCGCTGCGGGCGGCGGTGACCTTGGCCTGGTCCGGACGGCTCATGATCTGCGGGACCACCAGGGCGGCCAGGACACCGAGAATCACCACGACCACCATGATCTCGATCAGGGTGAAGCCGCGTTGGCGGGAAGGGTTGCGCATGTTGTGTGCTCTTCAGGTGATGAGTTGGTTGAGGTTGAGAATGGGCATCAGGATCGCCAGGACGATCACCAGCACGCTGGCGCCCATGAACACCAGCATCGCCGGCTCGAACAGCCCGACCAGCATGGCGATGCCGTTGGACAGCTGGGTCTGCTGCTGGTGGGCGGCACGTTCGAGCATGCCGTCCAGTTCCCCCGAGCGTTCGCCGCTGGCGATCATGTACAGCATCATCGGCGGGAAATCGCCGCTCTGTTCCAGGGCCCGGGTCAGCCCGCTACCTTCGCGTACGGCACGCGCCACGTCTTTCATACGAGTACGAATCTGCTGGTTGGCGACCACTTCGGCGGAAATCTCCAGAGCATCAACAAGTGGCACGCCACTGCGTCCGAGAATCGCCAGGGTGCTGACAAAACGGGTGCTGTTGCTGGCCTGGATGACCCGCCCGATCACCGGCAAGCGCAGTTGGGCCTGATGCCAGCGCATGGCCAGGGCGGGCTTGCGCAGGGCCACGCGCAGGCCGGCGGCGAGGCTGCCGAGCATCAGCAGCAGGAGCAGACCGTAGTCCCGGGCGAAGTCACTGGTGGCGATCAGGCCGCGGGTCAGCACCGGCAGTTGCTGGCCGCTGTCGATGAACACCTTGACCACATCCGGCACCACGAAACTGAGCAGGAAGCCGACGATGCCGAAGGCCGCCAGCAGCAGGATGCTCGGGTACAGCATGGCCAGCTGCAGCTGCTGGCGGGCGGCATGCCGGGCCTCGGTGTAGTCGGCCAACTGCATCAGCACCTGGGCCAGGTGGCCGGCGCGTTCACCGGCGGCCACCGTGGCCCGGTACATCGAGGTGAAGGCGCACGGGTATTCGCCCATGGCTCGGGCCAGGTCATGGCCTTCCAGCACCCGTGCGCGGATCGCCAGCATCATGCTTTGCTGCGCGCGCTTGCTGCATTGCGCGGCGACGGCGGCCAGCACTTCTTCCAGGGGTAGAGCGGCCTGGACCAGGGTCGCCAGCTGGCGGGTGAGCAAGGCCAGTTGCGCCGGGCTGAGGCGTTGGCTGCTGGTCAGCGTGGCGCCGGAGCGGTCCTGTTGCCCGCGGGCCGGCTTGACCTGCAGGGCGATCAGGTTGCGTTCGCGCAGCAGCTGGCGGACCTGCCGCGCGCTGTCGGCTTCCTGCACGCCACGGGTCTTGCGCCCGGCGTTGCACATGGCGAGGTATTCGTAGGCGGCCACGATCAGTGCTCCCGGGTTACGCGTAGCAGTTCTTCGACGCTGGTGACGCCTTGCAGCACCTTGTCCCGGCCGTCGGCGAACAGGCTGTGGGCATGCTGGCGCGCGTAGTGGGTCAAGGCGGCCTCGCCAGCCCCCTCATGGATCAACTGGCGCAGCGGTTCGTCGAACAGCACCAGTTCGTAGATGCCCTGGCGGCCGCGATAGCCGCTGTGCTGGCAGGCCGGGCAGCCGACCGGGTGGTAGAGCACCGGGGCCTGCTGCGGGTCGAGGTGCAATTGGCGGCAGGCCGCGGCGTCGGCGGGCGCGGCACTCTTGCAATCGCCGCAGAGCACCCGCACCAGGCGCTGGGCGACCACGCCGAGCAGCGAGGTGCACAGCAGGAAGGGCTCGATGCCCATGTCCAGCAGGCGGGTGACGGCGCCGATGGCGCTGTTGGTGTGCAGGGTTGACAGCACCAGGTGACCGGTGAGGGAGGCTTGCACGGCAATGTCGGCGGTTTCCCGGTCACGGATCTCGCCGACCATGACCACATCCGGGTCCTGGCGCAGGATGGCGCGCAGGCCACGGGCGAAGGTCATGTCGACCTTGGTGTTGACCTGGGTCTGGCCGATGCCGGCCAGGTGGTATTCCACCGGGTCTTCGATGGTCAGGATGTTGCGTGTCTGGTTGTTCAGGCTGCTGAGCCCGGCATACAGCGTGGTGGTCTTGCCGGAACCGGTGGGGCCGGTGACCAGCAGGATGCCGTGGGGGCGCCGCAGGGCGTCTTCCAGCTTGTCGCAGATCGCCTCGGCCATGCCCAGCCGCCCCAGGTCCAGGCGCCCGGCCTGTTTGTCGAGCAGGCGCATGACCACCCGCTCGCCGTAGGCCGAAGGCAGGGTGGAGACCCGCACGTCCACTTCATGGCCGCCGATGCGCAGGGCGATGCGGCCGTCCTGGGGGATGCGTTTCTCGGCGATGTCGAGCTTGGACATGACCTTGATCCGCGACACCAGCAGGCCCGCCAGTTCCCGGCGCGGGCGCAGCACTTCGCGCAACAGGCCGTCGACCCGCAGGCGCACGGACAGGTGCTGCTCGAAGGTTTCCAGGTGGATATCCGAAGCCTTGACCTTCACTGCTTCGCCGAGGATCGCGTTGATCAGGCGAATGATCGGCGCGTCGTCTTCCTGCTCCAGCAGGTCGGTGATCTGCGGCAGCTGTTCGGCCAGGCTGGCCAGGTCGTCCTGGCCGGCGATCTGGTCGCCCAGGCCCTCGGCCATTTGCATGGCGTCGTCGCGTCCATCGCGATAGTGCTCGGCCAGCAGTTCGGCGAAACCCTCGGCGTCGAGTATCCGGTGGCCCAGCAGCGGGCCGTGGCAGCGGCGGATCTCGGCGAGGATTTCCACCGGCGTGTCGGCCCGGCAGTAAAGCCGCAGGCCGCTCTCCAGGGGCTCCAGCAGGACCCCATGGCGCTTGGCGAAACCAAAGGGCAGGCGCGCGACCGGGTTCATCGGCGTGGCTCTCTGGCGCGCATGTCGAGGGTCCCATCCTGCGGGGCGGCATCGAACAGCTGGCGCGAGTCGGCGGGCAGGGCCAGGCCGCTGCGGCTGTCACCGTTGGCGCGCAGCTTGCGCAGGTCGTCGTACTTGCGCTGGCTGACGTTGACGGCATCGGCGCTGCCGCGCACCAGGGTCGGCCGCAGGAAGACCATCAGGTTGGTCTTTTCGGTGACGTCCTTGGTGCTGGTGAACAGCCGGCCGAGCAGGGGAATGCTGCCCAGCACCGGCACCTTGCTGACCTGGGTCTTGACGTTGTCCTTGATCAGGCCGCCGAGCACGATGATCTGCCCGTCGTCGGCGAGGATGGTGCTTTTCACCGAGCGCTTGTTGGTGATCACGTCGCTGGTGGTGATGCCGGGCGGGGCGCTGGCCAGCTCCGAGCTTTCCTGCTCGACCTTCAGGCGCAGGGTGTTGCCCTCGTTGATGTGCGGCGTCACCTTGAGGGTCACGCCGACGTCCTGGCGCTCCACGGTGGTGAAGGGGTTGCTGGCGCCGGCGGTGTCGGTGGTGTACGAGCCGGTCTGGAACGGCACGTTCTGGCCGACGAGGATTTCCGCCGCTTCGTTGTCCAGGGTCAGCAGGCTCGGGGTGGACAGCAGGTTGTTCTTCGAGTCGCTGGACAGGGCGGTGACCAGCGCGCCGAAATTGCTGGTGCCGATGCCGATGATGGCGCCGTCCGGCAGGGTGATGTTCTTGTCCTTGCCCGAGCTCAGCAACGTACCGATCGACAGGCCGGTGCCGCTGAAGTTGGTGCCGCCGGCGACGTTGCCGGCGCGCGCCGCCCATTGCACGCCGAGGGCTTCGTTGATGTCGCCGCTGACTTCGACGATGGCCGCTTCCACCAGCACCTGGGCCCGTGGCTGGTCCAGCTGGGTGATGACTTTGTCGAGCATGCTCAGTTGCGCCGGGTCGGCCATCAGCACCAGGGCGTTCTGGCTTTCGTCGGCGCTCACCAGTATCGAGTTGCCGCTGCCCTTGCCTTCGCCGCCACCGCGATTGCCGTCTTCCAGGCGCTTGCCGATGCCGTCGAGCAGCTTCGAGAGTTTTTTCGCATCGCTGTGGTGCAGGCGTACCACCCGCGCGCTGTCATTGGCATTGCTCGGCACGTCGATGGCCCTGACCAGATCGGCCATGCGCTGGCGGGCCTGGGCGGAACCCGCGAGGATCACCCGGTTGCTGCGGGCGTCGCCCACGGCCTTGGCGTCGCTGGGGCCGTTGCCCGTCTGGCTGATGCTTTCGTTCAGGGTGCGGGCCACATCGCTGGCCCAGGCATGCTTGAGCGCCACGGTGCTGAACGAGCGGTTGCCGGCCTGGTCCAGTTCGCTGACCACCTGGCGGATGCGCTCGACGTTGCTGGCGCTATCGGAAACCACCAGGGCATTGGAGCTGGCCGAGGGTGCGACATAGGCGTCGTCGCTCACCAGCGGGCGGACCACTCCGGAGATTTCCGCGGCGTTGGCGTTGCGCAGGTCCAGGACCCGGGTCACGAACTCATCGCCCGATTGCTCGCTGGATTTGGTCTTGGCTTCCACCGCCGGCACGATCAGCACCCGGTCGCCCTGGTCCAGGGCGACGAAACCCTGGCTGCGCAGCACGCTGAGGAACAGCGAGTAGATACCGTCCTTGTCCAGCGCACTGGACGATTGCACGCTGACCTTGCCTTGCAGCCGGGCATCGACCACCAGGGTCTTGCCGGTGATTTCACCGACTTCGCTGGCCAGGTCGCGCAGTTCGGCGTCCTTCATGTTCAGCGTCCACAGGCGCTGGGTGGTGAGGGCCGCGGTACTGGGCAGGGCACTCAAAAGAAGGCCGAGGCTGAGCACGGCGCCTGCAATCTTGGACAGTTTCATGGTGTGTTCTCTATCGCTCGCAGAAGGGCCGTGGCTTTTCGGTCGGCGACCTCCGGTGGGGTTGTCTGGGGGCTGAGCAGGCGCAGTTGGCGCCCGGGTAGCAGCAGGTTCTGTTCACGGCCGTTGCGCAGCACCACCACCTGATCGGCGCTGACACTCTTGAGCAGCGTGCCGTCGGGCAGGCGTTCGCCCGGGGAGTAGAAGGCCCGGCTGTCGGCGTACTGGATCAGGGCCCTGGATTGCTCGGGCTGGTTGCCCAGCAGGCTGGCGAGCAGGACCAGCGGCAGGCTGGCCTGCGCGCTGTCGAATTCGACCGGCACGGCGCCGAACACCCTGGCGATGTTGCGATCGTCCAGGGGCGCGGGCAGCCGCTGTTCGGCGCTGGCGCTCGGTACCGCGCTCGGCACCGGCTGGCCCGCCACGACTTGCCGGTAGGTCCAGCTGTCGAGGCCGAGCCAGGTCAGCCAGAGACCCAGGGCGACCAGGCTTACGGGCAGTAGATAGCGCTGGCCGGCGCCGCGCGGGCGCCATGAGAGCAGCGTTTTCATGGGCGTTTGGGCAGCATGCGTCTGAGCACGCCCTGCCCGCGCCATTGGTGGAGGATCACCGCGGCGATATGGCCGGCCACCAGCAGGGCCAGGGCCATGCAACTGTAGTGGTGAAGCTCTTCGAAAAAGGTGATGGCCGCTGGGTCCTGCAAGGGTTGCGGGAGCTGCAGGCCGAACAGGTCGATCGGGCGCGACATCATCAGCACGCCGCTGAACAGCACGGTGCCGAGGGTGACCAGCAGGGCGGCGTGCCCGGCATGCACCAGCTTGCGCTCAGCCGCGCTCTGGTGGACAGGCGCCGGCGGAGCGGGATGACGCACCAGGTAGAACAGCCGCAGGACGAACAGCGGCACCAGCAGGGTGGTCAGCGAGACATTGATAAAGGCGATCGCCTGTTGGACCGAGCTTGGCGGCTGCAACAGGGCGCTGGCATAGCCGCTGATCGTGGCCCACAGCACAACGGCGGCGAACAGCCAGTGCAGCAGCCTGCGCGGTCTTGAGTAGTGAGGGTGATTCATGTCGATTCCCAAGGTCCGCAACGCGGTGCCGAGGCACCACGCTGCGGTTGGTCAGGTTATGGATTACTTGCGAATCCAGGCGTCCTTCCAGTTGCTGCCCACGCCAGGCTCGAACTGAGTGGCGCCAGCGTTCCACTGGATGCAGTAGCCGCTGTAAGGGAACGGCTTGCACTCATAGACGTTGCCGTCCTTGGCCAGGACCTTGGTGCCGGCCTTGTAGCCGGTCAGGCCTTTGGGGAAGACGAAGTCGTAATCACCGCCGCCGCCCACTTCCTCGGCTTTCAGGGTGATGCGCTGGCTTTGTTGCAGCTGCTCGCCTTTCTCCGGCTTAGCCACGACCACCACGTCGTACTCACCTTCGCTGACATTACGCAGCGGGATGGAGAAGTGCGGGGTGTTGTTGCCAGGCTCGGCTTGTACGTGAGCAATGCTTTCGTTCTTGCCGTTGAAGACCGTCGAGCTGATGGTGTACTTGCCGCCCTGGGCAATGGCGTTGAAGTGCAGGTCGGTGGCGTTGTCCTTCAGGGTGTACTCGGCCTGCAGGCCGGAAAGTTTCAGCTCGCCAGGAATGCTCGGCTGCTCTTTCTGGATTTCCACACGCACCACGTCGCTGTTGTTCTTGGCGTACATGGTGTTCTTGCCGTAGTTGGGCACGACTTCGTTGTTGGCGTTGAGCTCGCCCATCACATAGCCGGCATTGGCCTTGTTGACCTTTTCCGCCAACAGGAACGGCCAGGTGTTGGCCTGGGCCTGTTCCGCGGTCTCGATGTTCAGGCGGGTCTGGCGGTTCTGCTGTTCGCCGGCATTGGTGAACACGCGAGTGCTGACCTTGTCGCCGACACGCAGTTGTTCAGGCTGTACCGCGCCGAGGATTTTCCAGTCGGGAATCGGTGCGCCATCGTTGTCGATGTTGACGTCGATGGCCTGGTAGAAGGTGGCGGCGGTGTCGGCGATCTTCCAGGTCGCCAGGATCACGTGGTAACCGCTGCGGTCAGCAGGAATGTTGACCTTGTGCTGGGTCTTGCCACCGGCCGGCGGACGCACGCCACCGGCGTTTTCATTGAGCAGCGGGGTCATCTCGAAGGAGTCGCGGGTCAGCGGCTGGTTCGGGTTCCAGTCTTTCTTGGTGATGTAGAACTGGTAGTAGGCGCTGGCGTGACCGGCGGAGTAGTGCCAGGTGAATTCATTCATGCCCGGCTTGATCGTGGTTTTCTGCCAGCGGGTCGCCGTCTGCTCGTTGAGCTGCGAGAAGCTGGTGATGCCGCCCGCCGGGATGGTGCCGTTCGCCGGACCGCATTGGGTGAAGTCGCCCGAGCAGTAATCCTTGGGGTAGTGATGCTGGACCGATGGCGAGTACTCGACACTCTGCGGTTCGTAAGTGACGGGGCCGCAATCGCGGTTGAGGTTGCCGCCGGTGGCGGAGCACATGAAGGCACGGGACTTCGGACTTTCGACATAACCGTGGGCGAAGGCTTGCTGGCTGGCCAGCGAAGCCAGGCCGAGGGTGATGGCCAACGGAAGCTTGCGCATGGCGCTGGCGCGGGTGTTATGAAGCATCGAATCACCTTGAATTAGGGATATGAAAGAGTCTTTTTTTGAGTTCTTCGATGCCGGCCGCCCAATGGGTCGACCTGGAGTGTTCCTGGTCCGCGGCGCCCGGTTTCGAAGGGGGCCTAGGATGCCGAGCGGGGCTTTTGCCTTGTATGAGACGAGTACGAAACGGCGAGCCAGGGAATGGAACAAAATGTTTCAGGAGGGCAGCCTGGGGTTGCCCAGGGCCGGGATTGTTGCTCAGGGCTGCCCGGGACGGGTCAGGCGTGGCGTTCGATATCGCGCAGCATGCGTTCGATGACCGACAGCACCGCGTGGCGTTGCGCCTCCAGGTCCTGCTCGCTTTCATGAGCCGCACGTTGCAGGTCGAGGCAGGCCCGCATCAACGCCGGCGAATCGACCGTGCAGGCCAGGCCGCTGACCCGGTGGACCCACTGCTCGAGGAACTCCGGCGTGTCGGGCAGCGGGGCGCTCAGCAGCTCGCGCTCCTGCTCCAGGTTCCGGCGCAGCTCCTGGAGCAAGCGCTCCTTGAGCTGCGGATCGCTCTGGAAGCCCTCCAGGTAGGTCAGGTCGAACGTTGCGGCAGCCTCCTCGTCAGGCGCTGGGGTGGGCGGCGGCGTGAGGGGGGCATTGAGGGATGAACTGGATAGCCCGGGCGCTTTCAGCTTGCCGAGTATTTCCCGCAGGCGCTCGAGGACGATGGGCTTGATCATCAGGTCGTCCATGCCGGCCGCCTGGCAACGCTGCTTTTCGTCTGCCAGGGCGCGGGCGGTGTAGCCGATGATCGGGGTCCTGGGCAGCCCGCGCGCCTGTTCTGCGGCACGGACACTGCGGGCCAGGGCGTAACCGTCCATGTGCGGCATGTTGCAATCGGTGACCAGCACATCGAAGTGGCCCTGCTCCCAGGCTTGCAAGGCCGCCTTGCCATTGCTGACGTAGGTCCCGCGATGGCCGAGCCTGAGCAGTTGCTGTTCGAGCACCAGGCCGTTGGTGGAGACGTCGTCGACGATCAGTACATTCAACCCGGCCACCGCCGTAGCGCCTTGAAGGGCATGCTGCGGCTCGTCCTCGTCCGGTTGCCAGGGCAGGGTCAGTTCGAAGCTGACCCGGCAACCCTGGCCCGGCGCACTGGCGAGGCGGATGCTGCCGCCCATGAGCTCGACCAGCTGTTTGCAGATGCTCAGGCCCAGGCCGGAGCCGCCGTGCAGGTGGGCGATCTCGGCATGGGCTTGCTGGTAAGGCGCGAAAATCTGCGGCTGCTGATCCTCGGCGATGCCGATGCCGGTGTCGCTGACATGGAACATCAGGCGGCTTTGCCGAGGCCCCGAGTCCAGCTCCTGGACCGACAGTTCGACCCAGCCCTGGTTCGTGAACTTCAAGGCGTTGGACAACAGGTTGTGAAGGATCTGCGTCAGGCGCAGGGCGTCCACCTGGTAGCGCCGCTCGGGGGGCAGGCGGTGTTGCAGCTTCAGCTCCAGGTGTTTTTCCCGGGCCTGTGCGGCGAACAGCTCAAGGCAGTTGGCCAATAGTTGATCGAGGTCGGTGGGGCCGGGCACCAGCTTCATCTGGCCAGTCTCGACCTTGTCCAGATCGAGAATGTTGCCGATCAGGTCGATCATCGATTGCGCCGACTGCTGGGCGATGCTGAGGTTTTGCGAAGGGAGGGACGCGCCGCTGGTTTCCAGCTCCAGCAGGCCGACCATGGCGTTCAGCGGGGTGCGCAGCTCATGGCTCATGGTCGCGAGGAACTGGCTTTTCGCGGCGCTGGCGTCGACTGCCTGCTGCTGGGCTTCGAGCAGCTTGTGTTCCAGGTGCTTGCGCACGCTGATGTCGATCCAGCCGCCCAGCAGGCCCTGCTGCTTGCCGAGTGCGGTGTAGAAGGGCACCAGCCATTGGTAGATATGATGGTCCTGGCCATCGACCTCGATCACGCTGTCGAGGAATTGCGACTGGCGGTTATCCAGCAGCCGTTGGTGCTGCTCCTCCAGATCCAGGGCCAGGGCGCGTGGGGCGATGCCTTGCTCTTGCGGCGTGGTGCCGCGCATCTCGTCCAGGGACCGGCCGAAGAACTGTTCATAAGCGTGGTTGCAGGTGCTCAGGCGCCCTTGCAAGTCACGCACGTAAAGCGGGATGGGCAAGCCGTTGAGCAAGGCGAACTGGAAGGCCAGTTGGTCCTTGAGCTGATTCTGCGCGACGCGCCGCTGGCGGATCTGAATCCGCAGGCGCCAGTTCCAGTAAAACGACAGCAGCACCAGCACCAGGACCAGCGCGGCGCTTTGCCAGACCCAGCTCGGCAGGTAGGCCCAGAGCGAACCCTTGGTGGCGGGCCGCGCCTGGATGCTGATGCGGTCCTGGTTGCCGTCCGAAGTTTTCAACGAATACAGGAGCTTGTTGAGAATGCTCAGGAGTTCGGGGTGCTTGGCCGATACGGCGAACACCAGGGGCTCGGCCTGGGCCTGGAACTGCTTGCCGGCCCGGAGCCGGGGATTGTCCAGCAGTTGGGCATCGGCGGCGCTGTTCAGCGTGGCGTCGACCATGCCCTGTTCGACCAGATGCACGGCCTGGGAATAGTGGTCGGTGAGTACCAGTTCGATGCTCGGGTAGCGGCTCTGGAGCAGAGGCTGCAGGGGATGTCCGGCGGCGAGCGCCAGGCGCCTGCCCTCCAGGGCCGCTAGCGAGCTGGGGGAGCTGGCGCCCTCGCGGGTAATGAAGGCCCAGTACTCGGTGCCGAAGCCATCGCTGAATAACAGGCTCTTTTGCCGGACCGGAGTCGGTGCCAGTGATAGGGCGATTTGCGCCTCATCCCGTTCCAGGCGCTGGCGGTCGATATCCGGGGACTGGCTGTCGATGATGTTCAGTTGCAGTTGGTAGTCGTCGGCCAGGCTGCGCAGCACATTGAACGCCAGTCCGGCCCATTGGCCGTCGTCCTTGCGGTACAGGTAATTGGGGATTTCGTGGGCGATCAGGTTCAGCGAAGGAAGACGCTTGAGCCAGCTGTCTTCCGCGCTGTTGAGGGCGAAGGAGTCGGTCGGCGCGAACAGCCAGGGCGAGCGTTCCCAGTGCTGCAGTATCTCTTGCTTGCGCTCCCGGGAAACCGTCTTCAGCGCGGCATTGATCAGGGGTATCAGATTGTCCTCATGCCCGCGGGCGGCGAAGCTGAAACCCATGGCCGGCAGGTTGGCGACGTACTTGTTCTGCAACTTGAGGTTGGCCAGGCTGCGCATATAGAAATTGGTGCGCAGTTGATCGCCGATCAGTGCGTCGGCTCCGCCGTCGGACAGGCGTTGCAGGCCCTCGACAATGCTGTTGATCACGATCAGTTCAGCCTTGGGATAGGCCTTGCCGACTGTTTCAGCCTGCACATAGTAGGCCGGAACCAGCACGCGTTTGCCCGCCAGGTCAGGGGACAGGTCCTTGTCGGCGATGCGCCCGACGATGATCGGCTCGTTGTCCAGGTAGGGCTTGCTGTAGATGAACCCAGGCTGTTTTCTTTCGTACTCGGTGGCGCGGGGCATCAGATCGATGTCCCCAGCGATCAGGGCGGCGATGGCACTGTCCACCGAAGGGTAGGGCACCCGTTGAATCGGCAGTTCGAGAAACTGGCTGATATGTTCCAGGTAGTCATTGGTGATCTGGTTGAGCACATCGTTGCCACGAGGCTCGGGTTGCTCGTTGGAGGCGCTCACCTCGGCGACCCGTAGCGGGCGAGGGGGCAGCGTCTGACGCATGGCCATCAGCGTGGCCAGGGACAGCGGCGCAGGCTCAGGCTCGGCGGCGCCCAGGGACGCGACACTGGTCAGCAAGAGCGTGATCCAGAGGATCAGGCGCGGCAGGCCGGCTGGAGGGTTCGGCATAGTCTCAGGCCAGCCCGACTTCCTGGATGTACAGGTAGAGGCTGGCGTTGCTGTCCAGGCCCAGCTTGCGCATGGCGCTGCTCTTCTGGCTGCTGATGGTCTGCTTGGAACGATTGAGGTGCGTGGCTATTTCATTGACCGACAGCCCGGCGCCATAGAGGCGTAGCACCTCGACTTCGCGAGGGGACAGTTGATCGGCCTCGGCCATAGGCTCCACGGGGTCGAACAGATGCCGGATGGACGGGGAGACGAAGGGTTTGGCCTGGCTTGCGCGAATGGCCTTTTGCAGGTCGCCTTGTACCCCGCGCTTGCTGATCAACCCCTGGACCCCCAGCTTGAGGATCGAGGCCAGCAGCGCCGGGTTGTTGAGCATGGTCACCACGATGACTGCGATCTCGGGGTAACGGCGGCGCAACTGTTCGATCAGACGGATGCCGTCGGCCTGTTCGCTGTGGGGCATCATCAGATCAGTGACGACCAGATCGCAGGGCTGTTCGGCCAACAGCTGGAACAGCCCTTCGACATTCTGGGCCTCGCCGACGATCTGCAACGTGCTGTCGCCGCTGAGCGAGGCGCGGATGCCGATCAGTGTCAGCAGATGATCGTCGACGAGTATTACTTTCCTTTGCATCTGTGGCGGGTTCCTGTCCGTGCGTAGCGAGAGCATAGAGTTAAGCAGAACGCATGCAAGTATCTGACAGTGTCAGTGGTGCGCAGGGTACTCCTGTCGCGTGGCGCGATGAAGTGTCCGTGACTTTCATACTTGGAGTTACCCAAACCTCCGGTTTTGTATCGAGAAGAGGATGGGGCTGGCTGGCGATTTGATGTCCGTCAGAGGCTTGGCCTGCAAGGGGGAATAGAGAGACCCGGAGTTGCCGCTGTGTAATGACGGCAGCCAACCCCGATCCACATAGAGATAGTCCTCGGCCGCATGAAGTCACTTTAGGATTTTTCCTCTCTGAAATTAGGAATATAAGAATTGTCTCATTGAGAAGGCCGAACTTTCTTACGGAAAATAGCGACCACATTGTGCCTGCCATCGGATGGTACGAAACCTCTCTGATAAAGCCGCTCCGATGCAAAGATTGTTGCCCTGTTGATCGATACCCCCCCTCTTGACGGTACTGATGATTCTCATATGAAGCGCAGCATTTTTATCTTCGGGTTTATTCTGTTTTTTATTTGCTCTGCATTTCTGCCGAGCCAGGTGTTTGCCGCTGGATGGTTCAATCCGCGAACATCCAGTATTTCTCTGCCGGCAAATATCGTTGTTCCAGGAAACGCCCAAGTCGGGGCGGTGCTTTGGACCTCCCCTCGAGAAGTGTCAACACTGGTGGACGGGACCATCGCCGAAAACGCCACCATTTGGGGCTCAGTGAGTAATGGAGCACTGGCGCCAGGATTTACCGATGTCTACGAGACCAATATTCCTGGCTTGGGCGTCAGGTGGTGGGCTATATGGCGGGCCAGAAATTTTCCCGGTGGAGTCACCATCCCGATCACCAGCCCAGGCACTCACAACCCCGGGGCAACCGGTTGGAAGGTTAATGACTCTCATGTGCAAACCATCTGGATAGAGCTGATAAAGACAGGTCCGGTTCAGAGTGGGAAGTTATCGGTTGGAACCCGGGTGACAAGCAAATTCAACTGTGCGGAGGGCGGCTGCAGGGACTGGCAGGTTACGGTGGCGGGTCAAAGCAGTATCTCGTCCGGACCCACTTGTACCGTTTCCACACCGGCCATTCCGGTAACGATGGGCAACATCGCGACTACGACTTTTACCGGCATGGGCGCTACATCTCCTCTTCGCCCTTTTACCATTACCTTGGCTTGTTCCGGGGGAGAGGTGGGTACTGTGATCGGCTCCTATGTCACGCTGACGGACGTGTCCCGTCCAGACAATACCTCCACCACGTTGTCGCTCACTTCTGCATCGACCGCATCCGGGCTGGGCATTCATATCCTCAAAGAGGATGTCGTGCTCGGTTATGGGCCTGACTCCAGTTCTGCTGGGAATACTAATCAATGGAAGGCGGGCACAATCGCGCAGGGCGTGTCGGTATTTCAGATTCCACTCAGTGCGCGTTATGTGCAGATTGCGCCAAATGTATCGCCTGGTAGTGCAAACGGATTGGCGACTTTTACGATGAGTTATCAGTGAGCTAAAGGCGTGTAGATAATTTCCAGAAGACTGAGCCAGAAGGAACAATCACATCTGCAAGAGCTTGGAAGAGGGATCGGTGGTGAGGCCTGACTTGATCTTGAACTCGGATCCCCCAGTTTTCTGTGGCTGAAAACAAATAGGGCCCCATATGGGGCCCTATTGTTTATTTAAAGAGATCTATTGTCAGTGGCGTTCTAATGAGCGCTCACTATACGTTGAAGCGGAAGTGCATCACGTCGCCGTCCTTGACGATGTAGTCCTTGCCTTCCAGGCGCCATTTGCCGGCTTCCTTGGCACCGGCTTCACCCTTGAACTGGATGAAGTCGTTGTAGGCGATCACTTCGGCGCGGATGAAGCCTTTCTCGAAGTCGGTGTGGATCACTGCGGCGGCCTGCGGAGCGGTAGCGCCGACGCGGACGGTCCAGGCGCGCACTTCCTTTACACCCGCGGTGAAATAGGTCTGCAGGTGCAGCATTTCGTAGCCGGCGCGGATCACGCGGTTCAGGCCAGGCTCTTCGAGGCCCAGGGCTTCGAGGAACATGTCTTTCTCTTCGCCGTCTTCAAGTTCGGCGATTTCCGCTTCGATCTTGTTGCAGACCGGCACAACCACGGCGCCTTCTTCTTCGGCGATGGCCTTGACCACGTCAAGGTGCGGGTTGTTTTCGAAACCGTCTTCAGCAACGTTGGCGATGTACATGACCGGCTTGGTGGTCAGCAGGTGGAAGCCTTTGATCACTGCTTTTTCGTCGGCGCTCATGTTCTTCATCAGGCTGCGCGCTGGCTTGCCTTCGGTGAAGTGCGCGATCAGTTGCTCGAGCAGGGCTTTCTGCGCCACGGCGTCCTTGTCACCGCCCTTGGCGTTGCGCGCGACTTTCTGCAGTTGCTTTTCGCAGCTGTCGAGGTCGGCGAAGATCAGTTCCAGGTCGATGATCTCGATGTCGCGTTTCGGGTCGACGCTGTTGGACACGTGGATCACGTTGTCGTCTTCGAAGCAGCGGACCACGTGGGCGATGGCATCGGTTTCGCGGATGTTGGCCAGGAACTTGTTACCCAGGCCTTCACCTTTCGAGGCGCCCGCCACCAGGCCGGCGATGTCGACGAACTCCATGGTGGTCGGCAGCACGCGCTCGGGCACCACGATGGCGGCCAGGGCGTCCAGACGCGGATCCGGCATCGGCACGATGCCGCTGTTCGGCTCGATGGTGCAGAAGGGGAAGTTCTCGGCCGCGATACCGGATTTGGTCAGGGCGTTGAACAGGGTGGACTTGCCGACGTTAGGCAGGCCGACGATGCCGCAGTTGAATCCCATGGTGTTTCCCCTCGGATAAGAGTCAGGCCTTCTGGCTGTGCAGGTTTTTCATCGCACGGTTCCATTCACCGGCGAAGATATCCGGCAGCACGCCGAGGGCAAAATCGATGCTGGCATCGAGCTTTTCCTGTTCGGCGCGCGGCGCACGACCCAGGACAAAGTTCGAGACCATGCTGGCGACGCCTGGGTGGCCGATGCCAAGCCGCAAGCGGTGAAAGGTATTCTGGTTGCCCAGTTGCGCGATGATGTCGCGCAACCCGTTGTGCCCGCCATGCCCGCCGCCCTGTTTGAGCTTGGCGACGCCGGGTGGCAGGTCGAGTTCGTCATGCGCCACCAGGATTTCTTCGGGCTTGATACGGAAGAAACCGGCCAATGCCGCCACGGCCTGGCCGCTGCGGTTCATGTAGGTGGTGGGTATCAGCAGGCGAATGTCCTGACCCTGGTGCGAAAAGCGCCCGGTCAGGCCGAAATATTTGCGATCGGCCACAAGGCTGACGCCTTGTTTCTCGGCGATGCGCTCAACAAAAAGGGCCCCTGCGTTATGCCGGGTCTGTTCGTATTCGGCGCCTGGATTACCCAGGCCAACGATCAGTTTGATGGCAGTCACGATAGGGGCCCTTCCTTGGAGTTGTGGATAACATCGCCGCGACTGGAGTGTGCGGCGAAAGTGGACGACAAGTGCTCATTTACCATTATGTAAACTCCGCGTTCCCGCCCGCTTTCTCGCTACGTTCCAGTCCGCGATGTTTTCGGTAACTCCGGCAAGCAGAGTGAATTACTCTGCAGCGCCTTCTGCAGCTTCTGGAGCAACACGTGGAGCGTGAACGTTGGCAACAGCCAGGTCGTTACCGTGAGCCAGAGCAACGAACTCAACGCCTTTAGGGGCCTTGATGTTCGACAGGTGAACGATGGTGCCGATTTCAGCGTCGCCCAGATCGACTTCGATGAACTCAGGCAGGTCTTTCGGCAGGCAGGACACTTCGATTTCAGCGATAACGTGCGAAATCTCGCCGCCTTTCTTGACCGGAGCAGCTTCGTTGATGAAGTGCACTGGAACGATAGCGGTCAGTTTCTGACCAGCAACCACGCGTACGAAGTCAGCGTGCATCACGTGGCCTTTGGCCGGGTGACGTTGCAGCGCCTTGATCACGACGTTTTGCTTGGTGCCGCCAACGTTCAGTTCGATAACGTGGCTGAAAGCCGCTTCGTTTTCGAGCAGTTTGGCAACTTCTTTGGCCAGCATGCTGATGGATTCAGGGGCTTTGTCGCCACCGTAAACTACAGCTGGAACCAGGCTTGCGAGACGACGCAGGCGGCGGCTCGCACCTTTCCCCAGGTCGGAACGCAGTTCAGCATTCAGAGTAAAATCGTTCATGTTGTATCTCCAAAATAACCACACTCGCCCCAGCGTTTGCGACCAGCGCTAAAGGCGATATGGGCAAAAAAGCCCCGCCCCAACAGGAATGCTGGGGCGGGGCGCTTTTCGTCATCGAGATGTAAGGCTAGGGCAGGGCCCTAGCGGAACATCGCGCTGATCGATTCTTCGTTGCTGATACGGCGAACCGCTTCGGCAACAACCGGTGCGATATCCAGTTGACGGATACGCGCACAGGCTTGTGCTGCAGCGGACAGCGGGATGGTGTTGGTCACCACCAGCTCGTCCAGCACGGAACTTTCAATGTTCTCGATTGCTCGACCCGACAGCACAGGGTGTGTGCAGTAGGCAAAGACCTTGGCAGCGCCATGCTCTTTCAGGGCCTTGGCCGCGTGGCACAGGGTGCCGGCGGTATCGACCATGTCGTCAACCAGGATGCAGGTACGGCCTTCAACGTCACCGATGATATGCATCACTTCAGAGTGATTGGCTTTCTCGCGGCGCTTGTCGATGATCCCGAGATCCACGCCCAGGGATTTGGCAACGGCACGTGCACGCACGACGCCGCCAATGTCCGGGGAGACGATCATCAGGTTTTCGAAACGTTGGTCTTCGATGTCATCCACCAGAACCGGGGAGCCGTAGATGTTATCTACCGGAATATCGAAGAAGCCCTGAATCTGGTCAGCATGCAGATCAACCGTGAGAACACGGTCGATGCCGACTACGGTAAGCATGTCAGCCACGACTTTCGCGCTGATAGCCACACGTGCGGAACGCGGACGGCGATCCTGACGGGCATAACCAAAGTAAGGAATTACAGCAGTGATTCGAGTCGCTGAGGAGCGGCGGAAGGCATCAGCCATCACGACGAGTTCCATCAGGTTATCGTTGGTCGGAGCGCAAGTCGGCTGAATAATGAAGACGTCTTTACCGCGGACATTTTCATTGATCTCAGCGGTAATTTCGCCGTCGGAAAACTTACCGACAGAGATGTCACCGAGAGGGATATGCAGCTGACGTACGACACGCCGAGCCAGATCGGGGTTAGCGTTCCCCGTAAAGACCATCATCTTGGACACGCGCAGTACCTGAAGGCTGAGGGTATACCTGGATGAGTATAAGGAAAATGGCAGGGGCGGCTGGATTCGAACCAACGCATGGCAGGATCAAAACCTGCTGCCTTACCGCTTGGCGACGCCCCTGTATCTGTTGCATCAAGTGCCTGGCACTTGGTTCCTTTTAGAGCAGACTTTGCAGCTTGCGATGCAACATCGAAACGTTGCTTCCTTTTGCTACAAACCCTGTAAGGGTCTCTGTAAGAAGGGCCGAGACTTTATCAGCTTCAGCTTTGCTTGGGAAGCCCCCAAACACACAACTTCCAGTTCCGGTCAGTTTTGCCTCGGTAAATTTACCTAGCAAATTCAATGCGTTACGTACATCTGGATAACGCCTTGCAACCACCGGCAAACAGTCATTTCTGCCGTTTCCCTTGGGAACGGGGCGCACTTTAATGGGCGGAGTGTCACGTGTCAACAGCGGATCTGAAAAAATTTCTGCTGTACTTACAGAGACTTGCGGCACCAGCACGAGATACCAAGGTTCCTCGGGGTCTACCGGGGTGAGTTTTTCTCCCACGCCCTCGGCGAAAGCCGCATGCCCTCGCACGAAAACCGGCACGTCGGCGCCCAGGGAAAGGCCCAGCGCGGCCAGGCGATCTTCGTTCCAGCCCAGTTGCCAGAGGTGATTCAGGCCCAGCAAAGTGGTTGCTGCATTGGAACTGCCGCCACCGATGCCGCCGCCCATGGGCAGGACTTTCTCGATCCAGATATCGATGCCCAACGGGCATGCGGACTGCTCCTGAAGCTGTTTGGCCGCGCGCACGATCAGGTTGCTGTCGTTGGGGACACCGGCGAACTCCGTATGCAGGCGAATGACGCCGTCATCGCGCACGGCAAAGGTGATTTCGTCGCCGTAATCGAGAAACTGAAAAATCGTCTGCAGTTCGTGATAGCCGTCTTCACGGCGACCGAGGATATGCAGCATCAGATTGAGTTTTGCCGGGGAGGGCAGGGTCAGTCGTGGCGCGCTCATGCTTACTGCCCCAGCTTGCGTGGTTGCCATTCCTTGATCACCAGCGTGACGTCAAGGTCGCGGCCATGCAGTTTGATCCGCTCGGGCAGCCAGTAACCGCTCTGTTGTGCATAACTCAGGTATTCGACCTGCCAGTTGTCCTGTTCGAGATTGGACAGGCGGCTGTCGCCATCCAGGGTCAGGCGACTCTTGCTGTCGGGGGCGGGCAGCCCGCGAACCCACCAGGCCAGATGCGAGACCGGCAGGTTCCAGCCCAGCTGTTCTTCGAGCAGGGCTTCCGGGGTCGGGGCTTCGTAACGTCCCTGGTTGGCGACTTCCAGTGCGACCTTGCCGGGACGTCCGGTCAGGCGGGCGGCGCCGCGACCCAGCGGGCCGGACAGGCGGATATCGTAGTAATCCTGGCGCTGCAGCCAGAACAGCGTGCCGCTGCCCGAATCCTTGGGGGCGCGAATGCCGATCTTGCCGTTGATCTGCCAGCCGTCGAGGCCGCTCAGTTGCTGTTTGTGCTCGCGCCATAGCGCAGGGCTGCCGTGACCCTCGACGGATTCGCGGGTGCCGAAACCCGAGCAACCGGCGAGCAGAGCGATAAAGCTGAAAACGATAAGGTGGCGCAAAAACATAGTCTTAAAGGGTCTCTGATCCGGTCAGGCGCTTGATGGTGCTGCGCAGGATAGGGCTGTCGGGCTGGTCCTTGAGGAACTTGCTCCAGATCTGCTTGGCTTCGCGTTGCTTGCCATTGGCCCAGAGCACTTCGCCCAGGTGCGCGGCGACTTCCTGGTCGGGAAAGCGTTCCAGCGCCTGGCGCAGCAGGCGTTCGGCCTCCGCGAGGTTGCCCAGGCGATAGTTCACCCAGCCCAGGCTGTCGAGCACCGCCGGATCGTCCGGGGTCAACTGGTGGGCCTGTTCGATCAGGGCCTTGGCTTCGGCGTAGCGGGTCGTGCGATCCGACAGGGTGTAGCCGAGGGCGTTCAATGCCATGGCGTTGTCCGGCTCGCGCTTGATGATCAGGCGCAGGTCCTTTTCCATCTGGGCCAGGTCGTTGCGCTTCTCGGCCTGCATCGCACGGGTGTAGAGCAGGTTCACATCGTCCGGGTATTGCTGCAGGGCTTGCTGGAGAATCTTCCAGGCTTTGTCGCCCTGTTTGTTGGCGGACAGGGTTTCGGCTTCGATCAGGTACAGCTGGATGGCGTAGTCCGGTTGGGTGTCGCGGGCGGCGGCCAAGCGTTTTTCGGCTTCGGCGGTACGGCCGTTGTTCATCAGGATGTCGGCCTGGCGCAATTGTGCCGGCAGGTAGTCGGTGCCTGGGCCGACCTGGCCGTATTCCGCCAGCGCGCCTTGCGGGTCGTTGAGCTCTTCGGCGATGCGGCCCAGGTTCAGGTGCGCCGAATCGACGTGGCTTTCCCGGGCGATCAGGTCCTCCAGGTAACCCTTGGCTTCTTCCCAGTCTTTGGCTTCCAGGCAGACCAGCGCCAGGGAGTAACGCAGCTCGTCGTCTTCCGGATACTGCTGGACCAGGCTGGAGAACTGGGCCTTGGCGTCGTCCATGCGATCCTGCTCGACCAGCATGCGCGCGTAAGTCAGGCGCAGGCGCTTGTCGTCCGGGTACTTGCGAATGCTTTTTTCCAGCAGCGGCAGGGCTTCGTCGGCGCGGCTGAGGCTCTGCAGCAGGCGGGCGCGCAGGAGGATCGGCGCGATCTCGCCTTCTTCCGGCGGGTTCTGCTCCAGCAGCTTCAGGGCTTCGCGGGTATCGCCGTCCTGTTGCAGCAGCAGCGCCTTGCCGAACACCAGTTGGCCGTTGTTCGGGTGTTTTTGCAGCAAGCGGTCGAAACTCTTCATCAGGCCGTTGCGGGTGTCCTGGTCGGTGTCGGCGGCCGACAGCGCGAGGAAATCGAAATGGGTATCGCCCTTGCCCTGCAGGACTTTCTCCATATAGACCATGGATTCGTCGTAACGCCCGCTGCGGGCCAGCTGGATGGCGGCGGCACGCTGGGCTTCCAGGTCGTCCGGGGCGTTTTTCGCCCAGATCAGCGCAGTGTCCAGCGCGGCCTGGTCGGCGCCCAGGTATTCGGCGATGCGAAACGCCCGCTCGGAGATGCCCGGGTCCTGGGTATTGATGGCCTGGGTGACATAGTTGTCCAGGGCAATGTCGAAACGATTGCGTTGGCCAGCCAGCTCCGCGCTCAGCAGGCTGAAGACCGTGTCTTCGCTGAACGAGGAGTAAACCTTGGGCTTTTCAGGAGCCGGGGTAGTGTCTTCGACCGGCGGCGTACCGTCCGGTGAAACGGGTGCCAAGGCCTGGCAGCCGCTGAGGAAGACAAAAGCGAGGAGCAACGCGGAAGATCTATTCATATAGGAAGAGGACGACTAACCTGCGGTCGGATCATCATGACACAAGCCTTCGGCCAAACATAACCGAGACTCAGCGGATGCCTTACAGAGGCAGTCTATTGGGACAATAGTCGGCAGTGGTTGTTCTGAATCTTTCGAAGTAGGACAATTGTCGGCTTCTCGACATCATCAGCGACCTTGAATGGCCTTCCTCGCACTCGGTATTAACCACAAGACTGCTTCAGTAGACGTCCGCGAGCGCGTGGCCTTTACCCCTGAGCAGTTGGTTGAGGCCTTGCAGCAGCTCTGCCGCCTCACCGACAGCCGCGAAGCTGCGATCCTCTCCACCTGCAATCGCAGTGAACTCTATATAGAACAGGATCACCTTTCGGCGGATATCGTGCTGCGCTGGCTGGCCGAGTATCACCATCTGAGCCTCGAAGACCTGCGCGCCAGTGCCTATGTGCACGAAGACGATGCGGCCGTTCGTCACATGATGCGTGTCGCCTCGGGACTGGATTCGCTGGTGCTGGGCGAACCGCAGATCCTCGGGCAGATGAAATCCGCCTATGCCGTGGCGCGTGAGGCCGGAACCATAGGCCCGCTGCTGGGGCGGCTGTTCCAGGCCACCTTCAGCGCCGCCAAGCAGGTACGCACCGACACTGCCATCGGCGAAAACCCGGTTTCCGTGGCCTTTGCCGCGGTGAGCCTGGCGAAACAGATTTTCAGCGATCTGCAGCGCAGCCAGGCGCTGCTGATCGGCGCCGGCGAGACCATTACCCTGGTCGCCCGCCACCTGCATGACCTGGGGGTCAAGCGCATCGTGGTCGCCAACCGCACGCTGGAGCGCGCCAGCACCCTGGCCGAACAGTTTGGAGCCCATGCCGTGCTGCTGTCGGATATTCCTCAGGAACTGGTGCACAGCGATATCGTCATCAGTTCCACCGCCAGCCAGCTGCCGATCCTTGGCAAGGGCGCGGTGGAAAGCGCGCTGAAGCTGCGCAAGCACAAGCCGATCTTCATGGTGGATATTGCCGTTCCGCGGGATATTGAACCGGAAGTCGGCGAGTTGGACGACGTTTACCTCTATACCGTCGACGATCTCCACGAAGTGGTCGCCGAAAACCTCAAGAGCCGCCAAGGCGCGGCGCAGGCGGCGGAAGAGCTGGTGAACATCGGCGCCGAGGACTTCATGGTGCGCCTGCGCGAGTTGGCTGCGGTGGACGTGCTCAAGGCGTATCGTCAGCAGAGCGAGCGCCTGCGCGACGAGGAACTGCAAAAGGCCCAGCGCATGCTGGCCAACGGCAGCAGCGCCGAAGACGTCCTGATGCAACTGGCTCGCGGCCTGACCAACAAACTGCTGCATGCGCCCAGCGTCCAGTTGAAAAAACTGACCGCTGAAGGCCGCCTGGATGCGCTGGCCATGGCCCAGGAACTCTTTGCCCTCGGTGAGGGCGCTTCGGACTCTTCGGATAAAAAACCGCAATGAAAGCGTCACTGCTCAATAAGCTGGATGTCCTCCAGGACCGTTTCGAAGAACTGACCGCGTTGCTTGGCGACGGCGAAGTCATTTCCGATCAGGCCAAGTTCCGCGCCTATTCCAAGGAGTACGCGGAAGTCGAGCCGATCGTCGAGACCTATAAACAGGTGCTCAAGGTCCAGGCCGACCTCGAGGGCGCCCAGGCGCTGCTCAAGGACAGCGATCCGGACATGCGCGAAATGGCGGTGGAAGAAGTCCGCGAGGCCAAGGAACAACTGGTCGAGCTGGAAAGCACCCTGCAACGCATGCTGCTGCCCAAGGACCCCAACGACGGGCGCAACGTGTTCCTGGAAATCCGCGCCGGCACCGGTGGCGACGAGGCGGCGATCTTCTCCGGCGACCTGTTCCGCATGTATTCGCGTTATGCCGAGCGGCGTGGCTGGCGGCTGGAGATCCTCTCGGAAAACGAGGGCGAGCACGGCGGCTATAAAGAAGTCATCGCCCGGGTCGAAGGCGAGAACGTCTACGGCAAGCTGAAATTCGAATCCGGCGCCCACCGCGTGCAGCGGGTGCCGGCCACCGAGTCCCAGGGCCGCATCCATACTTCGGCCTGCACCGTGGCGGTGCTGCCCGAGCCGGACGAACAGGAAGCCATCGAGATCAACCCCGCGGACCTGCGGATCGATACCTACCGCTCCTCCGGTGCCGGTGGCCAGCACGTCAACAAGACCGACTCGGCGATCCGCATCACCCACATCCCGTCGGGAATCGTGGTCGAGTGCCAGGAAGAACGTTCCCAGCACAAGAACCGGGCGCGGGCCATGTCCTGGCTGTCGGCCAAGCTCAACGACCAGCAGACCAGCGCCGCGGCCAATGCGATTGCCAGCGAACGCAAGCTGCTGGTGGGGTCGGGCGACCGTTCCGAGCGCATTCGCACCTACAACTTTCCCCAGGGCCGGGTGACCGATCACCGTGTCAACCTGACACTCTATTCCCTCGATGAAATCCTCGCCGGTGGCGTCGAGGCCGTGATCGAGCCGCTTCTGGCCGAATACCAGGCCGATCAACTTGCGGCACTGGGCGAGTAAACATAAATGACCATCATCGCCAGCCTGTTGCGCGCCGCCCAATTGCCCGATTCGCCCACGGCCCGCCTGGATGCCGAGTTACTGCTGGCCGCTGCCCTGGGCAAGCCGCGGAGCTTCCTGCACACCTGGCCCGAGCGGATCGTGCCCAGCGAAGCGGCGTTGACCTTCTCCAGTTACCTGCAGCGGCGCCGTTCCGGCGAACCGGTGGCTTATATCCTTGGCCAGCAGGGCTTCTGGAAGCTCGACCTGGAAGTGGCGCCACACACCCTGATTCCGCGCCCCGACACCGAATTGCTGGTGGAGGCGGCGCTGGAACTGTTGCCCGCCACCCCGGCCAGAGTGCTCGACCTGGGCACCGGCAGCGGCGCCATCGCCCTGGCCCTGGCCAGCGAGCGCCCGGCGTGGCGGGTCACCGCGGTCGACCGGGTGCTGGAAGCCGTGGCCCTGGCGGAGCGCAACCGCCAGCGCCTGCAACTGGACAATGTCACGGTGCTGAGTAGCCATTGGTTCAGCGCCCTCCCAGGCGAGCATTATCAGCTGATCATCAGCAACCCGCCCTATATCGCCGACGCCGACCCGCACCTGGCGGCCGGCGATGTACGTTTCGAGCCGGAGAGCGCCCTGGTCGCGGGCAAGGACGGGCTGGACGACCTGCGCCTGATCATCGCCCAGGCGCCAGAGCATCTCGAGGCTGGCGGCTGGTTGATGCTCGAGCATGGCTACGACCAGGCGCCGGCCGTACGCGACCTGTTACTCAGCCAAGGGTTTGCCGAGGTGCACAGCCGTGTCGACCTGGGCGGTCATGAACGCATCAGCTTAGGAAGCCTGCCGTGCTGAACGATCAGGAATTGTTGCGCTACAGCCGGCAGATTCTGTTGCAGCACGTCGACATCGACGGCCAGTTGCGACTCAAGGCCAGCCGCGTATTGATCGTCGGCCTGGGTGGCCTGGGCGCTCCGGTGGCCTTGTACCTGGCCGCCGCGGGCGTCGGCGAGCTGCACCTGGCCGACTTCGATACGGTCGACCTGACCAACCTGCAACGCCAGATCATTCACGACACCGACAGCGTCGGCCTGAGCAAGGTCGATTCGGCGATGGGGCGCTTGTCCGCGATCAATCCCGAGATCCAGCTGGTGCCCCATCGTGCCGCGCTGGATGCCGACTCCCTGGCGGCCGCGGTCACGGCGGTGGATCTGGTACTCGATTGCACCGACAACTTCTCGACCCGCGAGGCAGTGAATGCCGCCTGTGTCGCCGCCGGCAAGCCGCTGGTCAGCGGCGCGGCGATTCGCCTGGAAGGGCAACTGTCGGTGTTCGACCCACGGCGTCCCGAGAGCCCGTGCTACCACTGCTTATATGGGCACGGCAGCGAAGCCGAACTGACCTGCAGCGAGGCCGGTGTGCTCGGGCCGCTGGTGGGGCTGGTGGGCAGCCTGCAGGCCCTCGAGGCCTTGAAGTTGCTGGTGGGGTTCGGCGAGCCGCTGGTGGGTCGCCTGTTGTTGATCGATGCTCTGGGCACGCGCTTTCGCGAACTGCGGGTCAAGCGCGACCCGGGCTGCAGCGTCTGTGGGGGCCCACATGCGTGAGGCGCCGATCGGTGTCTTCGACTCCGGCGTCGGCGGCCTGTCGGTGCTGGCGGAGATCCAGCAGCGCCTGCCCCATGAATCGCTGCTATATGTAGCCGATTGCGGCAACATTCCCTACGGCGAGAAAACCCCCGAATTCATCCGTCAGCGTTGCAGCCTGGTCGCCGGATTTTTCCGCGAGCAGGGCGCGAAGGCGCTGGTGCTGGCCTGCAACACCGCGACTGTGGCCGCTGTCGCCGACCTGCGTCGGGACTACCCGGACTGGCCTATCATCGGCATGGAGCCCGCGGTCAAGCCGGCTGCCGCCGCCACCCGCAGCGGCGTGGTCGGCGTGCTGGCCACCACCGGTACCTTGCAGAGTGCCAAGTTCGCCGCCTTGCTCGATCGTTTCGCCACCGATATCAAGGTCATTACCCGGCCATGTCCGGGCCTGGTGGAACGGATCGAAGCCGGGGACCTGCACAGCCCCGCGTTGCGCCAACTGCTGCAGGGTTATGTCGAACCGTTGCTGGCGGCCGGCTGCGACACCCTCATCCTCGGCTGCACCCACTATCCGTTTCTCAAGCCGTTGCTCAAGTCGATGATTCCCGAGGACATCAGCCTGATCGATACCGGGGCCGCGGTTGCCCGCCAGTTGGAGCGCCTGCTTGGCGAGCGCGAGCTGTTGGCTGCGGGGCCTGCACGCCAGGCCCGGTTCTGGACCAGTGGCGATCCGTGTCACTTCAGACATATTCTGCCGTTGCTCTGGAAAGAGGCGGGAGCGGTGCAAAGCTTCGCTTTATAAAAAAATCCTGCAGAAGCGCTGATTTGCGCTGAACTTCTGTTCAAGCGCAGATTTCTATTAACGTGTCTGCGGAATCTGTACAACACCATACAAATCGTTTGAAAAGGATGTTCCTGATGAGACGAATGTTTTGTTTGGCCGCGCTTGCGGCCGCGCTGTTGGGGCAAAGTTTTTCGGCACAGGCGGCCGGCGTCGAGTTTTCGGTGGGGCAGACCGGCGATTCGACCCAGACCTATCGCCTGGGCATGCAATTCGATTGGGACAAAAGCTGGCTGCAAAGCGATGTCGGTCGCCTGACCGGCTACTGGAGCGGCGCCTATACCTTCTGGGATGGCGACGAGAAGTCCAGCAACCACAGCCTGTCGTTCTCGCCGGTGCTGGTGTACGAATTTGCCGGGCAGAACATCAAGCCTTACATCGAGGCGGGGATCGGCGTGGCGGTGTTCGCCAACACCGAGGTGGAGGATAACAAGCTCGGTTCGGCGTTCCAGTTCGAGGACCGCTTCGGTTTCGGCCTGCGTTTCAACGGCGGGCATGAAGTCGGTCTCCGTGCCACGCACTATTCCAACGCCGGCATCGCGACGCCCAACGACGGTGTAGAGAGCTACTCGCTGCATTACACCATGCCGTTGTAAGACCCTTTCAGCGATACGCCGTGGCGATGCCGCGGCGTTCGTTGAGGCAGTCCACTTCCCCCATTTCGAACTCCCGGCAGATCAGTGGCCGTTGTTCGTAGATGCTGCACAGCATGCTGTTGCGATCCAGCGCGGCACACCAACCATCATCCAGTCGCAACATGACTTCGCCGCCCCAGTCGTCGGTGTCGATAAAACGTTCGGGCACCCCGGTTTCGGTGATCAGCATCACTTCCAGTTGGCAGCAGCAGGCCGCGCAGCTCGAGCAGGTGACCGCCGTTTCGGCGATCTGGGTGACAGGAATAGTGGTCATAGGCGCGCAGTGTAAGGCAGTGGCCGCAGGCTGTGTGAAACCACTGACGGACGCTTGCCGCCCCTTACTCCCGATACTCCTCGGCCGCCACCCGTGACGGCAGGTTCTTGAAGGCCGCCAGGGCGCGCTCGCGGGACATCGACAGATCGACCATCGGCGGCGGGTAATCGGCCACGCCGAACAGGCCGCCCATGGCGGCCGGGTTGTGGATATCTTTTGCATTCAACCCCGCCAGCTCTGGCAGCCAGTGCTTGATGAAAGCCCCTTGGCTGTCGAACCTCTGCGACTGGCTCAAGGGGTTGAAGATGCGGAAGTAGGGCGCCGAATCGGTGCCGGTGGATGAACTCCATTGCCAGCCACCGTTATTCGCCGCGAGGTCGCCGTCGATCAGGTGGCGCATGAAAAAGCGCTCGCCCTGGCGCCAGTCGATCAGCAGGTTCTTGGTCAGGAACATCGCCACGATCATCCGCAAACGGTTGTGCATCCAGCCGGTTTCCAGCAACTGGCGCATGGCTGCATCGATGATCGGCAGGCCGGTGCGGGCCTGCTGCCAGGCCGCCAGCTCCTCGGGGGCATCGCGCCAGGCCACGGCTTCGGTTTCCGGGCGGAAGGCTCGGTGCCGGGACACCCGCGGATAACCCACCAGGATGTGTTTGTAGAACTCGCGCCAGAGCAGTTCGTTGATCCAGGTGACGGCGCCGGGGCTACCGCTGGCGAACTCGCCCCGGTTGTTTTGCAGCGCCGCGTGCAGGCATTGGCGCGGCGACAGCACGCCGGCGGCGAGGTAGGGCGAAAGCTGGCTGGTGCCGGGCCTGGCCGGGAAGTCGCGCTCGGCCTGGTAGTGGTCGAGCTGCGTCTCGGCAAAGCGCGCCAGGCGTTGTTGCGCCGCGGTTTCACCGGCCGGCCAGAGTGCTTGCAGGTGCGGGCCGGGTGTGGGGAAGCCCTCGATCTGCCGGGGCAGCGCATCGGCCTTTATCCTCAGCGCGGCTTGCGCCCTGGGAGCCGCCAGCTGTGGCGGCAAGGCGCTGTGCAGCCGGTTGTAGCAGACCTTGCGAAACTGGCTGAAGACCTGGAAGTAGCCGCCGCTCCTGGTCAGCACACTGCCGGGCCGGAACAGCAGTTGGTCGAGGTAACTGTGGAAGCCCACGCCCTGGCTCTTCAGCAGGCTGGCCACTGCCGTATCGCGGCGACTCTCGTGAATGCCGTATTCCTCATTGACGTGCAGAGCCTCGATGGCCAGTTCCCGACACAGCTGCAACAGCACCTGGGGGGCCTGCTCCCAGCTCGGCGCTTGGCGGATCAGCAGCGGGATATTCAGCCGCGCCAGGTCGCCGCTCAACTGCTCAAGGTTACGCAGCCAGAAGTCGACCTTGCACGGCGCATTGTCATGCGCCTGCCATTGCCGCGGACTCAGCAGGTACAGGGCCACGGTCGGCCCGCGCTGGGTCGCGGCGCTCAGCGCGGTGTTGTCATGCAGGCGCAGGTCGCTGCGTAGCCAGATCAGTTGCATGGGAATTCCTGCATTAGAGAAGCCCTAACCCGGTCAGGGCCTGGTGCGCCGAGAGCGGGTCTGCGGCGAGGTGCAGATTGGCGATCTCGGTAGTGCAGATGGCCAGTTCGGCGTGGTGGATGCTCACTGCTGGGCCGACGATGAGTACCGGGCGGTCGAGGCCGCCGAGCAGGCGTGGCAGTTGCCGCAGGTTGATCGACTGGCTCGAGTACAGCAGCACGCCCCGCGCTTTCAGGTGTTCGGCGGCCAGGGCCAGTTCACCGGGGGGCAGCGGCCAGTCGAAGACTTCCACCGGGCAGTCGGCATTGCTGATCAGCCAGGCACAGAGCCACAGGTGCGGCTCCAGCGGCAGGTCCGAGTGATTGATCAGCAGCAGCGGGGCGCCTTGCAACTGGCGATTGTTGTGATAGACCCGCACCGCGAATTTGCTGCGCAGCCAGGAATGGAAAAACACCCGCTCCATCCGCATGCCGAAGCGGCCCTGCCAGCGCTGTTCGAGTTCGCCCAGCAGCGGTAGCAGCAGGTGCTCGCACAAGGTTCGTGGCGGATAGAGCGCCATGGCCTGGTTGAAGCTTTCGTCGACCTGGCGCTCGGCCAGTTGGCTGATGGCCTGGACCAGGTGCTGGCGTTGCAGGTGCCAGTCGTTATGGGCCGGTTCGCTGGGCGCCGGCTCGGCGTCCAGCAGGTGCTTGACCTGGCTGACCGCCACCCCGCGATCGAGCCAGGTCAGGATCTTCAGGATGCGCTGCACGTGTTCGTTGGAAAACAGCCGGTGACCCTTGGCGGTGCGTTGCGGCACGATCAGCCCGTAACGACGTTCCCAGGCGCGCAGGGTGACGGCGTTGACCCCGGTCTGGCGGGTCACCTCGCGAATCGGCAACCAGCCTTGCTCATGGGCGCCATCGGATTCGCTGGCGGATGCATCCGGGTCGAGCCTCGAGTCGTTCATGGTTCAGAGCGCGTTGCGCAGGCTGAGGCTTTCCGGGTGGGGCTGCAGGTACGCCTGTTGCGCGATGTAGGGATCGGGGTGCCGGCGCAGGTGATGCTTGAGCAGGGTCAGCGGCACCACCAGCGGCACGATGCCATGGCGGTACTGGGTGATGAGGTGCTGTATTTCCTGTTTGTCGTCGCGGCTGATGGCTTGCTTGAGATAGCCGCTGATGTGTTGCAGCACGTTGCTGTGGGTACGGCGAGTGGCGCACTTTTTCAGGGCCGCCATCAACTGGCTGAAATAACGTGGGCCGATGTGCGCCGGGTCGCTTTGGCCCATGCTGCCCAGCAGATTGCCGAGGGCCTTGTATTGCTCCGGGTTGTGGGCCATCAGCAGGTATTTGTAGCGCGCGTGAAAGTCGGTCAGGCGGCGACGGCTCAGGCCCTGCCTGAGCACGTCCTGCCAGGCGCTGTAGGCGAATACCCGGGTCAGGAAGTTTTCCCGCAGCACCGGATCCTTGAGCCGGCCGTCTTCCTCCACCGGCAGGTCCGGATGGCGGCTGCAGAAAGCCTGGGCATGGATGCCGCGTCCGCTGAGCTCGGCGGGGCGGCCTTGGTCCTGGTAGACCTTGACCCGCTCCAGGCCGCAGGACGGAGATTTTTGCATGAAGATGTAGCCGCAGAGGTTGTCCAGTTCAGCGGCCATGCGCTGGCCGTAATCCGTGAGTGCCCGGGTGACATCCATGGTTTGGTCGACGCTGCCAACGGCCCGCGGTTGCCGCGGATCGCCCATCAGGCGGATCGGTTCGCGGGGTGTACCCAGGCCAATGGCGACTTCCGGGCACAGCGGGACAAACTCGAAAAACTCAGCGAGGGCCTGGCTGCACAGGCGCGATTCCTTGTGCCCGCCGTTGTAGCGCACAGGCGCCCCCAGCAGGCAGGCGCTGATGGCGATTCTCGGCTTGTCGGCCTGGGTTGGATTGTCGGGCATGTGAGAGGCTCCGGGTTTCATGTACAAAAATAAGACCTTGTACAACTTTGCCTCATCATAGGATCAAAGGTGTGCAAGTCAAATATTTTGTACAGGTTTGCGCCGCGGAGCCTTTCGGGTCATTTCCTGATCATCTGTCGTGCGATTGCCGGCTGGCTAACGCATGAGATTGTGGCGCGCGTTTTTCTTCGTCTCGGAACAATCCGATCAGCAGAAGGGTGTTTCGGGTTTTGGAGCGGAGGAGACAGGCTGCTGTCCATGGCGACAGCAGCAAGGTTACGCGGGGTGATGCGCTTACAGGTTTTCGTGCAACCGGCGGGCGGCCTCCTGCCCGCTGAGCCAGGCTCCTTCGACGCGACCGGACAGGCACCAGTCGCCGCACACATAGAGCCCCAGGTCGACATCCGCCAGGGCTCCCCACTCATGGCTGCTGGCCGGGCGAGCGTAGAGCCAGCGGTGGGCGAGGCTGAAGGTCGGGGCGGGCATGGCGCTGTGCAGCAGTTCGGCAAATGCGCCGTGCAGCTGTTCGATCACTGCTTCTTTCGGCAGATCGATGTGCTGGCGGCTCCAGGTGCTGCTGGCATGCAGGACCCAGGTGTCGAGGCTGTTGTCGCGCCCTGGCTTGCTGCGGTTGCGGGCCAGCCAGTCCAGCGGGCTGTCCTGTACGAAGCAGCCTTCCACCGGGGTTTCCAGCGCGGTCTCGAATGCCAGGGCGACAGCCCAGGTCGGGTCCATTTTCACCCCGGCGGCGGCACTCGCCAGTTTCGGTGCGGCGGCCAGCAGGGCGGTGGCCTGGGGGGCCGGCGTGGCGATGATCACGTGGCTGAACGGACCATGGGTGAAACCTTCGGCATCCTGCAGGTGCCAATGCTGTTCGCCGCGGTAGACCTCGGTGATGCGGCAGGCGAAATGCACCTCCGTTTCGCCCAGCAGGCCACGGGTAATGGCACTCATGCGTGGGGTGCCGACCCAGCGGGTCTGTTCGTCCGGCGACGGGGTGAGCTGGCCGCCATGGAAGTTGTACAGCTGCGGCGCCCATTCGGCGGCCCAGCCATTGGTTTGCCAGCGCTGGACTTCGGTGACGAAGCGCCGGTCGCGGGCGGTGAAATATTGCGCGCCCATGTCCAGCGCGCCGGCGTCGCTGCGTTTGCTGGACATACGCCCGCCGCTGCCGCGGCTCTTGTCGAAGAGTTGCACGACATGCCCGGCGTCTCTCAGCGCCTGGGTGGCGGAGAGTCCGGCGATGCCGGTACCAATGATTGCGATGGGTACGGTCATAGGGGCCTCGTTTACCTTTCTGTGCAGACTACGCCGTCGTTAAAATCTGTACAATTTTGTTTTTTGGTATAACTTTCGGCGTTATCGGTTTTACAGGGTGTCCTATTGTTAAACACAGAGCCTGCCCGATTGAAAAGATCCCTGCTTATAAAAATAGACTAGGGATGCGGGTAAAACGCCACGCGAGGAAGATGTCATGCACATATTGCTGACCGGCGGTACTGGTTTGATAGGACGTCAGCTCTGCCGTCACTGGTTGACCCAGGGCCATCAGTTGACCGTATGGAGTCGTCGGCCCACCGAGGTGCCCAAACTCTGCGGCGCTCAGGTTCGCGGCATCGCCCGCCTGGACGAACTCGCAGAGGAACCGGTCGACGCCATCATCAACCTGGCGGGAGCACCGATCGCCGATCGACCCTGGACTCACAAGCGCAAGGCGTTGCTCTGGAGCAGCCGCATTACCCTGACGGAAAAGCTGCTGGCCTGGCTGGAAAGCCGGGGGCAGAAGCCCGGGTTGCTGATCTCCGGGTCGGCCGTGGGCTGGTATGGCGATGGCGGGGAGCGCGAGCTGAACGAGGATTCGCCCCCGGTCAGTGAGGATTTCGCCAGCCAGTTGTGTATCGCCTGGGAGGAGACCGCGCAGCGTGCCGAGGCCATGGGCCTGCGTGTGGTGCTGATTCGCACGGGCCTGGTGCTGGCGGCCGAGGGCGGCTTTTTGTCGCGCCTGCTGCTGCCCTTCAAACTGGCGCTGGGCGGGCCGATCGGCAACGGTCGGCAGTGGATGCCGTGGATTCATATCAAGGATCAAATCGCCCTGATTGATTTTCTTCTGCACCGCAGTGATGCCAGCGGTCCTTATAATGCCTGCGCGCCCAAGCCGGTGCGCAATCGCGAGTTCGCCAAGACCCTGGGCAGCGTCTTGCACCGGCCGGCGGTAGTGCCGGTGCCGGCCTTTGTCTTGCGTGTCGGCCTGGGGGAATTGTCGTTGCTGCTGCTGGGTGGTCAGCGCGCGGTTCCCGCGCGGTTGCAGGCCGCCGGATTCACTTTCCAGTTCACTGATTTGCGTGCGGCCCTGGACGACCTGTCCAGCCGCCTCTGAAATAGGACGTTGCATGACCGATCACGCGTTGCTCCTGGTCAACCTGGGTTCGCCGGCCTCCACCTCGGTGGCGGATGTGCGCAGCTACCTCAATCAATTCCTGATGGACCCTTACGTGATCGATCTGCCGTGGCTGGTTCGGCGGCTGCTGGTGTCGCTGATCCTGATCAAGCGTCCGGAGCAATCGGCCCATGCCTACGCGTCGATCTGGTGGGAGCAGGGTTCGCCGCTGGTGGTGCTCAGCCGCCGCTTGCAGGAAGCCATGACGCGGGAGTGGAAGCACGGCCCGGTGGAACTGGCGATGCGTTATAGCGAGCCGTCCATCGAGTCGGCATTAGTGCGCCTGGTGGCCCAGGGGCAGAAGAAGATCACCCTGGCGCCGCTCTATCCACAATTCGCCGACAGCACCGTGACCACGGTGGTGGAGGAAGCCCGGCGGGTGATTCGGGACAAGAAGCTGGATGTGCAGCTTTCGGTGCTGCAGCCGTTTTACGATCAGCCGGAGTACCTCGACGCGCTGGTGGCCAGTGCCAGGCCGCACCTGCAGCAGGACTTCGATCATCTGCTGCTGAGCTTCCATGGCTTGCCCGAGCGGCACCTGAAAAAGCTCAATCCCGGCCACAGCCTGGAAGGCGATTGCTGCCGCGACGCGACACCCGAGGTGGCCGCGACCTGTTACCGCGGCCAGTGCCTGAGCACGGCCCGGGTATTCGCCGAACGCATGGGGCTGGCGGACGGCAAGTGGTCGGTGTCGTTCCAGTCCCGTCTGGGGCGTGCCAAGTGGATCGAACCCTACACCGAGGCACGCCTGGATGAATTGGCCCGACAGGGGGTGAAGAAGATTCTGGTGATGTGCCCGGCGTTTGTCGCCGACTGCATCGAGACCCTGGAAGAGATCGGTGATCGCGGTCGCGAACAGTTCCGCGAAGCGGGAGGGGAGGAGTTGGTACTGGTGCCGTGCCTGAACGACGACCCGCAATGGGCCAAGGCATTGAACACCTTGTGCGAGCGCGCGCCTTTGGCGTTGTAAACGCATCGCGGGCAAGTCTTGCTCCTACGGCAATACCGTCTGTAGGAGCGAGGCTTGCCCGCGATGGATTTCCGGCTGACGCGGATCCTCAGATCAGCGGTTCCTCAGCCTTCTTGTTCTTCCAGCCATCGTTGCCCGGCAGGATCAGGTTCAGCGCAATCGCGACGACGGCGCACAGGGCGATCCCTTTCAGGCCGAAGTCGTCCGGACCGGTACCGGTACCGATCAACACCCCGCCAATCCCGAACACCAGGGTCACCGAAACGATCACCAGATTGCGGGCTTCGCCCAGGTCGATCTTGTGACGGATCAGGGTGTTCATGCCCACCGCCGCGATCGAGCCGAACAACAGGCAGAGAATCCCGCCCATCACCGGTACCGGAATGCTTTGCAGCAGTGCGCCGAACTTGCCGATAAACGCCAGGCTGATGGCGAAGACCGCCGCCCAGGTCATGATTTTCGGGTTGTAGTTCTTGGTCAGCATGACCGCGCCAGTCACTTCGGCGTAGGTGGTATTGGGCGGACCTCCGAACAGGCCGGCGGCGGTGGTGGCGATGCCGTCACCGAACAGGGTGCGATGCAGGCCGGGCTTCTTCAGGTAATCGCGACCGGTCACGCTGCCGACCGCGATCACCCCACCGATGTGCTCGATGGCGGGTGCCAGGGCCACAGGTACGATGAACAGGATCGCCTGCCAGTTGAACTCCGGCGCGGTGAAGTGCGGCAGGGCCAGCCAGGGCGCCGCGGCGATCTTCGCGGTATCGACCACACCGAAGTAGAACGACAGGGCAAAGCCCACCAGTACCCCGGAGATAATCGGCACCAGGCGGAAGATGCCTTTGCCGAACACCGCGACGATCAGGGTGGTCAGCAGCGCCGGCATCGAGATCATCATCGCCGTCTGGTAATGAATCAGCTCGCTGCCGTCGCCGGCCTTGCCCATCGCCATGTTGGCGGCGATCGGCGCCATGGCCAGGCCGATGGAAATGATCACCGGGCCGATCACCACCGGCGGCAGCAGCCGGTCGATGAAACCGGTGCCCTTGATCTTCACCGCCAGGCCCAGGAAGGTATAAACGAAACCGGCCGCCATCACCCCGCCCATGGTCGCGGCCAGGCCGAACTGGCCCTTGGCGAGAATGATCGGGGTGATGAAGGCAAAGCTGGAGGCCAGGAATACCGGTACCTGGCGCCCGGTCACGAGCTGGAACAACAGAGTCCCGAGACCCGCCGTGAACAGCGCCACGTTGGGGTCGAGACCGGTAATCAGCGGCATCAACACCAACGCGCCAAAGGCCACGAAGAGCATCTGCGCGCCAGACAGCACCTGGCGCCAGAGCGGATCGTTGAACTCATCTCGCATGCTCAGGCGTCCTTCTGCTTGGTGCCGAAGATCTTGTCGCCGGCATCGCCCAGGCCCGGAATGATGTAGCCGTGCTCGTTGAGTTTCTGATCGATGGATGCGGTGTAGATGGTCACGTCCGGGTGCGCTTTCTCGACGGCTTCGATGCCCTCGGGAGCGGCGACCAGCACCATGGCGCGGATGTCCTTGCAGCCAGCCTTTTTCAGCAGGTCGATGGTCGCGACCATGGAGCTGCCGGTGGCGAGCATCGGGTCGATGATCATGGCCAGGCGTTCGTCGATTTCCGGAACCAGTTTTTCCAGGTAGGTGTGCGCCTGCAGGGTTTCCTCGTTGCGGGCCACGCCCACGGCGCTGACCTTGGCGCCCGGGATCAGGCTGAGCACGCCTTCGAGCATGCCGATACCGGCACGCAGGATCGGCACCACGGTAATCTTCTTGCCGGCGATCTTCTCGACCTGGACGGGGCCGCACCAGCCCGGAATCTCATAGGATTCGAGCGGCAAGTCTTTGGTGGCTTCGTACGTCAGCAGGGCACCGACTTCCTGAGCGAGCTCGCGGAAGTTCTTCGTGCTAATGTCGGCGCGGCGCATAAGGCCAAGTTTGTGTCGGATCAGCGGATGGCGGATCTCACGGATGGGCATAGGGAAAGGCTCCGGCGGCGGGCAAAAAAACCGGCCTAGATTAATCTATCCGAGGGTGTTGTCCTATAGACATCTAAGTACGTTAGTCCAGAAACGCTTGATCTGACCGGGCCGGATGCGTACCTTTGCTCGCTTTTCCGAAACTGCCACCCCCCTGGAGAGCGCCATGTCCGCTGATCTCGAGCATATCCGTCAAATCATGCGCGAGGCTGACTGCCTGTACACCGAAGCTGAGGTCGAGGCGGCCATCGCCCGAGTCGGTGCACAAATCAATGAACAACTGGCGGAGCGCAATCCGGTGGTTTTCTGCGTGATGAACGGTGGCCTGATCTTCTCCGGCAAGCTGCTGACCCACCTGAAGTTCCCGCTGGAAGCTTCCTATCTGCACGCCACCCGCTATCGCAACGAAACCAGCGGCGGCGAGCTGTTCTGGAAGTCCAAGCCGGAAGTGTCCTTCATCGACCGTGACGTGCTGATCATCGACGACATCCTCGACGAGGGGCATACCCTGGGCGCGATCATCGACTTCTGCAAACACGCCGGTGCCCGCGCGGTGCACACCGCCGTGCTGATCGACAAGGACCACGACCGCAAGGCTCGTCCCGACCTGAAAGCCGACTACGTCGGCCTGCCCTGCGTGGACCGCTACATCTTCGGTTACGGCATGGACTACAAGGGTTACTGGCGTAACGCTGCCGGCATCTTTGCCGTCAAGGGCATGTAAGCCATGAGCGAGCCGAGCTATCTGGATCAGTCGCTGTTTGCCGAACTGGCCGAAAAAGCCTCGGCCAGCCCCCGTGGTCGCCATCACCACAATTTCCATCAGATGCAAGAGCCTTGTCACCGCATGGCGGTGGGGCTGCAGCCATCCACCTACATCCCGCCCCATCGCCACCTGAGTGACGACAAGGCCGAGACCCTGCTGGTGCTCAAGGGGCGCCTGGGCCTGCTGATTTTCGACGATGCCGGTCAGGTGCTGGGCAAGCGTGTGCTGCAGGCGGGTGGTGATTGCATGGGCGTCGACCTGCCGGTCGGCGTCTACCACGGCCTGGTGGTGCTTGAGCCCGATAGCCTGATGTTCGAATGTAAGGCCGGGCCTTATCGTCCGGTCGGCGAAGGCGAACTGGCCGCTTGGGCGCCCCGCGAAGGCGAGCCGGGTGTGGCTGAATACCAGGCCTGGATGCGCGCCCAGTTCGACTGAGCGCCATCCTCGCGCTTGAGCTGTAGCCGCTGCAAAAAATCTGCGCTGACCCATGCTAGAGTGCCAGGCCTTGTGTCCGGAGCCTGTCATGAGCCTTTTGATTCGCAGTTGCGCGGCCTTTGTTCTGATCCTGAGCCTGCCCCTGGCCGCCGCCCCGGCGCCCATGCACGGGCAGTTCCTGCCTCCTGATGACCTGACCCTGCGTGACGCCGCCCCCGAGCAGCAACAGTTGTTGCAGGTCACCGAATACTCGGTGGTCATCGGCAGCCAGCGCCAATCCAACCAGCAACCGATCCCGGTCACTTCGCCGCTGCTGGTCCGGCTCAAGGGTAAGCCGCTGAACAAGGGCGCGACCATCAGCCAGGTGCTGGTGAATTTCGACGGCGAGAGCAAAAGCCTGAAAAAACCCCAGTTCGACGCCAAGAGCAAGACCCTCACCTTGTTCTATCCATTGGCCCAGTATCGGGTAGTGATGGACCTGTTGCGCAACGACACGGTGTATTGCCAGTTCCTCAGCTACGCCAACGGCCACATCTGGGCCGATCTGCACACCGGCGCCGTACGCTCGCGTTGAGGCCCGATGCGGCCTGGGGGTAAACTGCCTGCCCCGTGAAATGTCTGCGAGCTGGAGTCGGCAATGCGTAAAGATAAGAAACAAGTGATTGGTGACGAGATCGGCGATGCGCAGATCAAACTGTTCCTCGATTTCGAGCCGGCCGATGCCACTTCGCCGTCCCTGCACAAGCTGATCAAGGCCTATCGTGGCCTGCGTATCGACGATTTCGAGCGTTTCCTGGTGTTCTTCGTCGAGGCTGGCTACGACCTGGACGGCAAGGACGAACACGGCAAGGACTTCGTGGCCCTGATCCAGGACCAGCGCAATGCCGCCGGCTACATCGAACTGATCGAAAAAGCCCGCGGCTGAAAACTCACCGCCCCGGCTGTGGTTGTGTTTAAGCGGCGATAAAAAAACGCCCCGTTCTCCAAGAGAGCGGGGCGTTTTTCATGAGCGCGGCTTAAGCGTAGCTTTCGGCTTCGCTGCTCTGCTCGACCAGCTCCAGGCTGACGTTGTTCTCGCTGTTGATCTTGCGGTACAGCGCGGCGTCGGTTTCCAGGGCCTTTTCACGGGCCGGGAAGATTTCCTTGAGCTTAATGGCCCACTCGCCGCTGGCCTTGGCCGGGAAGCAGCGCTCGATCAGTTCCAGCATGATCGAGACGGTCACCGAAGCGCCTGGCGAAGCGCCGAGCAGGGCGGCGAGGGAGCCGTCCTTGGCCGCGACCAGCTCGGTACCAAACTGCAGCACGCCGCCTTTCTTCGGATCCTTCTTGATGATCTGCACCCGCTGGCCGGCCACTTCCAGGCGCCAGTCTTCGGCCTTGGCTTCCGGGTAGAAGCGGCGCAGGGATTCCAGGCGCTGCTCCATGGACTGCATCACTTCGCTGACCAGGTACTTGGTCAGGTCCATGTTGTTCTTGGCCACGGCCAGCATCGGGCCGATGTTGCCGGCGCGAACCGACATCGGCAGGTCCATGAACGAACCGTGCTTGAGGAACTTGGTGGTGAAGCCGGCGTACGGCCCGAACAGCAGGGACTTCTTGCCATCGACCACGCGGGTGTCCAGATGCGGCACGGACATCGGTGGCGAACCGACCGCGGCCTGGCTGTAGACCTTGGCCTGGTGATGCTTGACCACTTCCGGGTTGTCGCAACGTAGCCACTGGCCGCTGATCGGGAAGCCGCCGAAGCCTTTGCTTTCCTCGATGCCCGAAGCCTGCAGCAGCGGCAGTGCCGCGCCACCAGCGCCGAGGAACACGAACTTGGCGTCGACTTCACGAGTGTTGCCGCTGTTGACGTCCTTGATGCTGACGGTCCAGCCGTTGTCCTTGTTGCGTTTCAGGCCGGTCACGCGCTTGCAGTACTTGACCTGGGCATCGGGTGCGCTGGTCAGGTGCTTGAGCAACTGGTTGGTCAGGGCGCCGAAGTTGACGTCGGTGCCGTTGATCACGCGGGTGGCGGCGAGGACTTCGTCAGCCGCGCGGCCCGGCATCATCAGCGGCATCCACTCGGCCATCTTGGTCTTGTCTTCGGTGTATTCCATGTCCGCGAAAGCGTGGTGCTTGCTCAGCACTTCAAAGCGCTTCTTCAGGAAGGACACACCGCTGTCGCCCTGAACGAAGCTCAGGTGCGGCACCGGGCTGATGAAGGACTTGGACGAGCCGAAGGTGCCTTTCTTGGTCAGGTAGGACCAGAACTGCTTCGACACCTCGAACTGGGTATTGATGTGCACGGCTTTCTTGATATCGACGGAACCGTCGGCGGCCTGTGGCGTGTAGTTCAGCTCACAGAGGCCGGCGTGGCCGGTACCGGCGTTGTTCCACGGGTTGGAGCTTTCCGCGGCCCCCGAATCCATCAGCTCGACGACTTCCAGCTTGATCGCGGGGTCGAGCTCCTTGAGCAGTACAGCAAGGGTGGCACTCATGATGCCGGCCCCAACCAATACGACGTCTACTGCTTCGTTATGCGCCATTAACGCGTCTCCAAAATCTGCAGCACCAAATTGACGGCATAGCTGCCAGGAGTAAGGGGCGGTTCACGTTATGCCCCCGGGTCACTCATGGCCAGGATCGCCATGTCCGAATCTTCGCAATTTTTCGCAACTTCGACGGACGCTACCAACCGGGCCTGATCCGCGTATGAACGCATTTCAGGGCAGGGCGGGCAATTCGACTTATGGTCAAGAGTCCGTTTGTGCAACCAAATCCGTAGCGGACAGGCTTCAAGCGCAAGTATCTGAGGCGTGCTCGGTCCTGTGTAATCGGGCTGTTGTAGACGCTAATGGTGCCAGTACAGACGCAAAACTATTCATTTGCTCGCCACACTCTTGTGAAGTTGTGAAAACCCGTTTTTTCACGCTCTTTTGAAGACGTGAACCTCAAAAAAGGGCTGTCCAAGCCTGGCACCGGCCCGAGGGGTGAATGCCGACATGGAGCACGTGGCATTAACGGGCGAACAGCTTAGTGGCCGAGCAATGGCAGCTCTGCAGATGCGCGAAAAGCGGTGGTTTGCAAGATGAACAGCAAGCACGCCGGCTTCACTCGATCTGTGTGGGCGGCTCTCTGTGGGCAATGCGGGGGAGCTGAAGCTGATGCATCAGCGATGCTGCGAGGCCCGATCAGGAGACGTCCTTATAATCGGGGGGAGATTGTAACGAAGAAACGCGCGGAAATGATCCTGTTTAATGACTTTTATTAGTCTTTTGGTCAGGTAGCCATCATCGGTTGTACCCGGGCGCGGGCAATGCGTGGGCTGACGCGGGCGCTGGCGGGTAGCGGCTGGTGCAACCAGTTGAGACGGATTTCCTCGATTTCCACCCAGCCGTCGCCCATTGGCGGCACTTTGCAGTGCTTGAAAGCCTGGCAGCGGCCATGCGGGTCGAGCTTGGCGAAGCTGCGGTATTTCTGGCGCGGAGCGAACAAGGACCAGAGGAAATGCATGGCGATGTACCTGTTGGGCCGTTGCGATGAAGAATGCCGCCTGGGCGTTACATGGCCATGTAACGTCCATGACGGGGAGGTTACAGCAAGCGCCTTGTACCGAACCTGTATGAGAGCTGACTGACTCGCGCCGGGCCGCTGGTTAGCGGCCGCTGACCCCCGCTATACTGCGCGTCTGTCTGTGCCTGATTCCTGGAGAAATGAGCATGTTGCAACGCCTGTTGTTCGGTTTGATCACTGTGACCAGTTTGACGCTGGCTGGTTGCGCCCATAGCCCGCAACAACTCAGCCCGGAACCGAAGCTCACCACTCAGCTCGCGCCGGTCGGCCATGGCCAGCCGGTGGTCGTGAAAGTGGTCGATGGCCGTCCGTCGCCAACCCTGGGTACCCGCGGCGGGCTGTACCCTGAAACCAGCGCGATTACCGTCCAGGGCGCGCAGATCCTGCCGAAGCTGCAGGCCCAGGCCGAAGCCGCGGTACGCCTGCTGGGCTTTACCCCGACTGCCAACGCGCTGAACGCTCCGCAACTGACCGTGACCCTGGCCGAGCTGAAGTATCAGTCGCCCAAGGAAGGCCTGTACGTGACCGAGGCCACCATCGGCGCGACCTTCCGTTCCGATGTGCAGAACGCCAACCGCCGCTACAGCGGTCGCTACGGTGCGTCCCTGGACCAGCGTTTCGGCATGGCGCCGAACCAGGAAACCAATACCAAGCTGGTCAGCGACGTACTCAGCGACGCCTTGACCCGTCTGTTCAAGGATCCGAGCATCGGCCAGATTCTCGGCGAATGATGGTAGCCGCTGCCGCAGGCTCGGGCCGCGTTCGGACGATAAGGCCCGAAGGGCCTTGCTTGACGGCTTCGGCGCTGTACATAAAAAAGCCCGGCTTCCACAGAAGCCGGGCTTTTTATTGGCTGTCGATTTGTTTCGAGTCCGGGCTCACGCCGCCTCGACGTAAAAATCCAGCACGCTGACGCCTGTCAGCAGGTCGGTTTCCGGCAGGTCGGCATGCTGGTGCCCGCCGAGGGCGCAATACACCAGCCAGTGGCGGTCCTGGACGTTGAAGGCCAGGGCGCCGACCAAGGCTTCCTGTTCGTCGCTGGGGGCGATCAGGTAGAGGCGGTCCTGGTTTTCTGCGTGCAGCATGACAAGCTCCGTGTCGGTTTCGAGGGGCGCCAGACTGGCCTGTTTAGATGACGAACGTATGACAGGGCGAATTAACCGGCAGGCGGTTTGTTATCTGTCGGAAAGCCCAGGCAGAAAGTGGGCCTTTGGGTAAAATCCGCGCCGCGAGTCGCCAGGGCTCGTTATCCGGTTTCATTCGAGGTTCGTGATGTCGCTGCAACTGATCTGGTCGCTGTTCAGCGCCCACCCCGCCAAGCTGATCAATATTCTTGCCTTGCTGTTCGCCTTTCCCGGTAGCTGGTTGTTGCACGCCACACGACGTCGTGAGCAGCGTGCGCTGGCCAATCTGGCCGCCCAGGGCCAATCCCGCTCCCAGGATCTGCCGGCGCAGGCGTTGGACGACGCGACCTTGCGCATGAACCGGTTCTTCTACCGCTTCGGTTTTGCCTGCCTGGGGCTGGCGTTGCTGGTGTCCTGGATCAGCACCCGGTTCTGAAAGCCGAGGCCGCTCGCGCGAGCGGCAGCGTTTCCCGGCACACATTGCACAAACGACAACGGCGCCTTCTGGCGCCGTTGTCGTGTGCGGTGAGCGTTATGGCAATGCCAGTCCCGCCTTGACCCGATACTGATTGCGCACCGGTGTCGCATATTGCAGCACCAGGTACGGGCGATGTTCCTCCGGGCAGGCGTCCAGGCGCCGTTGCCACTCTTCCTGGGCCTTGGCCAGTTCGTCCGCCGGGAACACCTGGGCCGCGCTCGGTACCTGCAGCGCCGGGTCGGCATCGCTCCACTGGGCGTAGGCCAGGTAATGCACCGGGAACAGGCGATAACCGCCGAGAATCTGCCGGTCCATCTCCACCGCCAATTGCTTGGTGTCCTCGAACAGCTCGCTGATCGGCGCGGCGAAGTTCACGTGGACCCGGCCCTTATAGCCGGTGATGCCCTTGGCGATGCTGATGTCGTCCTCGCCCGGGGCCTTGGTGTAGCTGCCGGTGGTGGCGCGGATATACAGCTCGCGGGCCTTGGCCTGATCGCAAGGGTCGTATTCGTAGCTGATCGACACCGGGGTCAGGTTCAGCGACTGGATGACCTCGCCGAACGGCTCGTCCTTGCGGCTCATGTGGAACATCTTGAGGATCGCCGACTCGGTACGGTCGTCGCCGTCCTTGGCCCGGCCTTCGGCCTGGGCGATCCAGATCGACGCGCAATCGTTGCGGATCGAGTGGTTGATATAGGCCGACAGCAGCTGGTAGGCGGCCATCTTTTCCCGGCGTCCGGTGATAGAACGGTGCACGATGAAGCTCTTGTTCAGGCGCATCAGGTCGCTGACGAAGGGCTTTTGCAGCAGGTTGTCGCCGATGGCGATGCGCGGGGTCGGCAGCCCGGCGTGGTACACCGCGTAATTGACGAAGGCCGGGTCCATCACGATGTCGCGGTGGTTGGCGATAAACAGGTAGGCGCTGCCGGACTTGAATTGCTCGACCCCGGTGTAGGTCACGCCGTCGGTGGCCCGCTCGATGGTGCGGTCGACGTAGAACTCGACCTTGTCCTGCAGGGTCGCCACCGAAGTGACCGCGGCGAACTCACGGCGCAGCCGATGAGCTATAAGGGGTTTGAGCAGCCAGCCGAAAGCACCGGCAAAGCGCGGGAAGCTGAAGTGGGTGAGGATATCTAGAAACGCCTTGTCGCCGAGCAGTCGAGCCAGCACCGCTGGTACTTCAGTGTCGTCGTAAGGTCGGATGGCATCGAATTCGCCCATCATGCTCTCTTGTTGGAAACGGCTAGGTAAGAAAAGGTTTGGATCGAAAAATAGCCGGGCGCGGTCTGAAAAGTAAGCTCAGATCTCAATAGCCCTGCAAATAGACCGGCGATTATACGCACAAGTCACTCCGGAGGCCGCGATGCTGGAAACCGAGCGCTATCAATGTCCCTACTGTGGTGAAGAGGCCGAGGCTGTACTGGACCTGTCCGGGGGCGATCAGCAGTACATCGAGGATTGTCCGGTCTGTTGTCGGCCCATTGTGTTCACCCTGCAGACCGACGGGCAGGAATGGATGCTCGACGTGCGCAGCGAAAACGAGTGACGGGGGGGCTTTATGCAGCGAATCTACGAACCGGAAAACCTGCTGGAGGCGGAATTGCTCCAGGGCATGCTGGCCAGCGAGGGGGTCGAGGCGCATCTGGTGGGGCGGGATTTGCTTGGCGGTACCGGTGAGTTGCCCATGTTCGGCCTCCTTGGGCTGGCGGTGGATAACGACCAGGCGCAATACGCTCGGGAGCTGATCGCCGCGTACAATGCCGCGCTGCCGATGCCCGGCGACGAGCCGGCCAATCATGCCGGTGTGCTGATCTGTTAGGCTGGCCGCCGATTTTCCGAGAGTTGTTTGCCCCATGTGTGGACGTTATGCCCTGTTTCGCTGGAACCAAGCGTTTGCCGCCTTGCCCGGATTTCCGGCGGACCAGCAGGCGCAGTGGAACATTTCACCCAACGATTCGGTGCTGATCCTGCGCAGCAGCGACGGCCAGCGCAACCTTGCCCGCGCCCGCTGGGGCCTGACGCCGCCCTGGCTGACCGATCTGTCACGGACCCCGGCCCATGCCCGCGCCGAAACCCTGGCCGAACAGCCGATGTTCCGCGAAGCCTTTCGCCAGCGCCGCTGCCTGCTGCCGGCCAACGGTTTTTACGAATGGCGCGGCGGCACCCGCAAACGCCCGTACTGGCTGACGCCGGGGGAGGGTTCGTCGCTGTTCTTCGCGGCGATCTGGGAAGCCTATCCGGTGCAGGAACAGGTCTGGCTGAGCACCGCGGTGGTCACCCAGCCGGCGGCCAGCCAGCGTCGGCCATTGATCCTCGATGCCCAGGGCCAGGAAGCCTGGCTCGACCCCGATACACCGTTGCCGGTGCTGCAAGCCTTGCTGGCCAGCCCACCGGCCGCCTTGCGCGAGCGGGTGCTGGCCAACCTGGTGAACGATCCGAAGCTCAACGCCCCGGAATGCCTGACCCCGGGTTGACGCCGTCCCTGAATCGCGTGGCCTGATTCGGCAAGCACTTCGCACGGAGCGCCGCCCAACTCGATCGCAGCCTGCGGCAGCGGCTACAGAGCCCGTGTCGGGCTCTTGAATCGCGCCGCAATTCCTGTAGCCGCTGCCGAAGGTTGCGCAAGGTCCGCAGGGCCTTTTTTACACCTTGAACTGATTGATCAGGCGCCGCTGCTGCTCGGCCAGCTTGGTCAGGCCGGCGCTGGCTGCGCTGGATTCGTCGGCGCCGCCCGCCACTTCGTTGGCCACCTGGCCGATATTGATCACGTTGCGGTTGATGTCCTCGGCGACGGCGCTTTGCTCTTCGGCGGCGCTGGCGATCTGGGTGTTCATGTCATTGATCACCGACACCGCCTGAGTGATGGTTTCCAGGGCCTCGGCTGCTTTTGCCGCGTGCTGCACGCTTTCGTCGGTGCGGTTCTGGCTGTCTTCCATGACCCGTACCACATCGCGGGTGCCTTGCTGCAGTTGCTGGATCATCGACTGGATTTCTTCGGTTGCCTGCTGGGTTTTCTGCGCCAGATTGCGCACTTCATCGGCCACCACGGCAAAGCCGCGGCCCTGTTCGCCGGCACGGGCGGCTTCGATGGCGGCGTTGAGGGCCAGCAGGTTGGTCTGTTCGGCGATGCCGCGAATGGCGATCAGGATTGCGTTGATGTTCTCGCTGTCCTTGGCCAGGGTCTGCACGACGCCCACCGCCCGACCGATTTCCACGGCCAGGGCGCCGATGGCGGTCGAGGTGTCGCGCACGATCCGCATGCCCTGGCTGGCGGCCTGGTCGGCATGGTTGGCGGCTTGCGCGGCCTGGGTCGCGTTGCGGGCCACGTCTTGGGCGGTGGCGGTCATTTCATGCACGGCGGTGGCCACCTGGTCGATCTCGGCCATCTGCTTGTGCACGCCCTGGTTGGTGCGAATGGCGATATCGGCGGTGTGTTCGGAGGAGTCGCTGACGCTCTGCACCGAGGTCACCACCTGGCTGATCATCGCTTGCAGCTTGGCCAGGAAGGTGTTGAAGCCCTTGGCGATCGAGCCCAGTTCGTCGGCGCGGTCGCTGCTCAGGCGGCGGGTCAGGTCGCCTTCGCCCTGGGCGATGTCGTCGAGCATGGCCACCATCTGCTTGAGCGGACGGGCGATGCCGTGGCCCACCAGCCAGATCACCAGCAGGCCGAGGCCGGCGATGATCAGGCCGACCATGGCCATGCCGAAGGTGTCGGCCTTGCGTTGTTCGGCCAGGTCGCTCTGCAGTTTCTGCAGGTCGGCCATGACAGCGTCCAGCGGCAGTTGCAGCATCAGGGTCCAGCGGGCGTCGGCCTGGCCAATGCCGAACGGCAGGTACAACTCGATCCGTCCGTTGGCCTGATCGACGTTGTAGTTCACTTCGCCGCGCTTGAGGTTGCCCAGCTTGGCGACTTCCTCGCTGTCGAGAATGTCGCTGACCTTTTCGCCGAACTTGCTCGGGTCCTTGGTGTAGGCCACCAGCCGGCCATTGCCACCGATCAGGGCCATTTCACCGACGCCGTTATAGAGTTTCCGGTTGGCACCCAGGAGCATGTCCTGGATGAAGTTCACCGACAGGTCGGCGCCGACGATGCCCTGGAAGGCCCCGTCGAGCAGGATGGGCTCAATAAAGGAGGCGAGCATGACGATCTTGTCGCCAACCTTGTACGGCGCCGGATCGATCACGCAGGATTTCTTGCTTTCCTTGGAGCACAGGTAGTACTCGCTGGCACGCACGCCAGTGGACAGGACTTTCTGGTCGTCCACATCCACCAGTTTGTCCAGGCCCAGGCTGCCGTCTTCGTTGCGGAACCACCACGGCAGGAAGCGTCCGTTGCTGGCATCTATACCCACCACCTTGGTGTCGACATAGGCGCTGTCGTTATGGTCGATGGCGTTCTTTTCCCAGCCTATATAGGCACCGAGAATCTTCGGGTTCTGCGCGACGTTTTCCTTGATCAGGTTGATCAGCTGCTCGCGGCTGAGATTGAGCTGTGGATTGCCGTCCGCGCCCTTGCTGCCGATCAGCGCGTTGATCCGCACCAGCCCGCCGGCGATCAGCAGGGGCGCCTCGAGTTCGCGCTGGATCTGGCTGACCTGGGTCTGCGCCAGGCCGACCAGTCGCTGCTCGATGACTTGCTCGAATTGGGCCTGGGTTTGCTGCTGGACCATCTCCTGGGTCCGGGCGCCGGCGAACAGGGCGTACAGCACCAGGGCAACGACCACGCTGAGGACGATGGCACCGGCCAGGGCGGCCACGGAAAACTGGATCGACTTGAATTTCATAAGGGCTCCGGACGCAGGAATGACGTCTGCCCCGTTGTATCGGCAAGGCCCTCGCCGACCATGAGCGAGGATCGGAAAAATGACCGTTTTGTAGGCTGGCATGTCGCAAATGGACAGCTGCCGGCCGTTGTCGGGCGCGGCGGGGAAGGCTCTGTGAATTTTTTCCTACGCTGCTCCGTATCTGAAAACAGCGTGTTACACGTCCGTTGTATCTGGCGTCGATACACAACTGGGCCTAGGATACGCGCCATGTTTTCAGGGAGCGTTTTCATGAGTAAGAAGCAGGTTTTGGGTGCACTCACCGCTGCGTTGCTGCTGTCGAGTTGCCAGTCGGTCAACACCACCAGCGGTGGCGCTGTTGGGGTCGATCGCAAGCAGTACATGTTCAGCATGCTGTCGACCGATGAGGTCAACCAGTCCTACGCGCAGTCCTATCAACAGACGATCGGCGAGGCGAGCAGCAAGAACGTGCTGGACAAGTCCAGTGCCAATGCCAAGCGCCTCCAGGCGATCGCTAACCGGCTGATTGCCCAGGCCCCGGTGTTCCGCCCGGATTCCGCGCAGTGGAATTGGGAAGTCAACCTGATCAAGAACGATGAGCTCAACGCCAACTGCGGTCCTGGCGGCAAGATCATTTTCTACACTGGGATCATCGACAAGTTGCAACTGACCGACGATGAAATCGCCGCGGTCATGGGCCATGAAATCGCCCACGCCTTGCGCGAGCACGGTCGTGAAGCGATGTCCAAGGCCTACGGTGTCAGCGCGCTGAAGCAGATTGCGCTAATCGCCGGCGCGCCGCAGGAAGCGGTCGCCGTGGGCGACAACGGGGTCAACCTGTTGATGACCCTGCCCAACAGTCGCGGCAATGAAAACGAAGCCGACCTGATCGGCCTGGAACTTGCGGCCCGCGCCGGCTACAACCCGAACGCGGCCATCACCCTGTGGAACAAGATGAGCAAGGCTTCGGAAGGCGCGCCACCTGAGTTCCTCAGTACTCACCCGGCGTCCGGCAGTCGTATTTCCTCATTGGAAGCGGCGATTCCGAAGGTGATGCCGTTGTACCAGCAGGCCAAGAGGCCCTGATCGTCAGGCGTCGTTGTTGACGACAGGGTCGTGAACAAGCCGGCCCCCTGCAAAAGAAAGCCCCGACTGGTTCGGGGCTTTTTTGTGCTCGCAGGTTTGCCTGGAGGCGTGCCTGCTGATGGTGCTCTTACAACCAGCCGCTGCTTTGCATGGCCTTGTACACCGCGACAATGGCCAGGATGAAGAACGCCGAGGCCGCGAGGCGACGGATCAGGGTCAGGGGCAGTTTCTCCGCCGCGAAGTTGCCGGCCAGTACCACCGGGACGTTGGCGATCAGCATGCCGGCGGTGGTGCCGATGATGACCAGCCACAGTTCCGGGTATTGCGCCGCGAGCATGACGGTGGCGATCTGGGTCTTGTCGCCGATTTCAGCGAGGAAAAACGCGATCAGCGTGGTCAGGAAGGGGCCGAACTTGCGGGCGGTGCTGGCTTCGTCGTCGTCCATCTTGTCCGGCACCAGGGTCCAGAGTGCGGTCGCGGTAAAGCTCGCGGCGAGGATCCAGTGCAAGGTCGCGTCCGAGAAGAAGCTGCCGAACCAGGCGCCTACCGCACCGGCTGCCGCATGGTTGGCCAGGGTCGCGGCGACGATGCCGGCGATGATCGGCCAGGGTTTGCGAAAGCGCGCGGCGAGAATGAGGGCAAGCAGTTGCGTCTTGTCGCCGATTTCGGCCAAGGCAACGATCGCGGTGGGAACCAGTAGAGAATCCAGCATCAGGGCATTCCTAAGGGGCGGGTCGACACGGCTATGACACGTACAGCCTTCCCGCCCCGGGTAAGGTGTGCGTGTCATAGGTCTTGTCAAACCCTGCGGTCCGTCTGTGCGGACTCTTGGGTCGCATGCGCCATGATCTGAGGATCAAGTATGTTGACGCATGCCGGGCGAGCGTGGCGCTCGCGGGAGACTACTCCCCTAGGACGGAGCGGATTCTGCCTAGGCAAAATCCATTCGGCAAGCGTTCTTTTGCAAAAAGGTTTTCAGCCGCGCTTGGCGCTGTAGATGCGAAAGCCCTGGCCTTCGGCCTTGATCGAACAAGGGCCGAGATGCTCTTCGATCAGCGGTTGATAACGCAGGAAGCTGTTGGCCACCAGCCGAAGTTCGCCACCGGTTTTCAGATGTTTGGCTGCTTTTCGCAGCAGGTTCTCCGTTGCCTGGTAGTCCGTGTGGACCCCGACATGGAACGGTGGATTGGTCAGGATGGTGTTCAAGCCCATGGGCGCGGCATCGATGCCGTCACCGGTCAGGACCTCGGCTTCCAGGCCATTGGCGGCCAGGGTCAGGCGACTGCTGGCAGCGGCGAAGGCGTCGACGTCGAGCAGGGTCACATTGTTATGGGGGTAGCGACGTTTGATCGCCGCGCCCAGAACCCCGGCGCCGCAACCGAAATCCAGCAGGTGGCCGCTGGGCAGTTTGTCCAGGTGTTCCAGCAACAGGGCGCTGCCGCGATCCAGGCGACCATGGCTGAACACCCCCGGCAGGCTGACCACTTTCAGCGGCCCTTCGGCCAACGGCAGTTCATATTCCTGGGCCAGGCTTTCCAGGCTGACGGCTTGTGGCGCGTTATCTACCGTCACTTGCCACAGCTGGCAGTGCCGCGCGCTGTCGAGCTTGCGCGGTTTGCCGAAGGGGTTGAGCTGCTTGGCCGCGCGTTCGATGCCGCTGCGTTTTTCCCCGACCAGATACAGCTCGCGCCCGGCCAGGCGCGAGGCGAGGGCGTTGAGCAGGTAGTCGGTCAATTCCTTGGACTTGGGCAGGAACAGCACGGCGTTGGCAAAGGCTTGCTCGGGGGCCGTCACGCCGAAGTGGCTGCGCCCGGCGAAACGCGCATCCAGGGCGGCCTGATCGCCAGCGTGCCAGCACCAGCCATGGGCGCCCGGCAGGCGGCCGAGCAGGTCATCGGCGGGCAGGCCGGCCAGCAGCAGCGAGCCTTGAAACAAGTCAGCCTGACGAAGCAGTACTTCACTGCGCGGATCCATAATCTGCTCCTGGGAAAAAAGTGGCGCAGTTTATCAACTGACGACCCGCAGCGCTGTACCGCTGAAAAACGCCTGGGCGTTTTCCGCCAGCTGGCCGACGATGCGCTGCCGGGCTTCGCGGCTGCCCCAGGCGTTGTGTGGGGTCACGATCAGCCGCGGGATGTCATGGGCCAGCAGCGGGTTGCCAGCGGTCGGTGGCTCGACGCTCAACACGTCGGTGGCCGCGCCGCCCAGGTGACCGCTGCGCAGGGCATCGGCCAGGGCTTGCTCGTCGATCAGGCCGCCACGGGCGGTGTTGACCACAAAGGCCTGGGGCTTGAGCAGGGCCAGCTCCCGGGCGCCGATAAAGTGCCGGGTATGTTCGTTGAGCGGGCAGTGCAAGGTCAGTGCATCGACTTGTGGCAGCAATTCGTCCAGCGGCAGGCGGTCGGCGCGGGCCGGGCGGCCGGGAATCTGCCCCAGCAGCACGCGCATGCCAAAGGCTTCGGCCAGGCGGGCGACGGCGCCACCCAGTTCGCCATGGCCCAGCAGGCCCAGGGTCTTGCCTTGCAGTTCGACGATCGGGAAGTCCAGCAGGCAGAACTGCCGGGCCTGCTGCCAGCGACCGTCGCTGACCGCCTGGCGGTAATCGCCAAGGCGGGTGGCGAGGTTAAGCAGCAGCATGAGGGTGTGCTGGGCCACCGATGGCGTGCCGTAGCCCTGGCAGTTGGCGACGGTGATGCCCTGGGCGCGAGCGGCGGCCAAATCAACATTGTTGGTACCAGTGGCCGCCACCAGGATCAGTTTCAGCGCGGGGCTGGCGGCCAGGGTTTCGGCATTGAGCGGTACTTTGTTGCTGATCGCCACCTGGGCTCCCTGCAGGCGCTCGACCACCTGTTCGGGGCTGGTCCGGCCATGCAGTTGCAGTTCGTCGAAGCTGTGGCGCAGTGCGCTGAGGTCGAGGTCGCCGAGGTCCAGGGAGCTGTGGTCGAGGAAGACGGCGCGGCGATTGTTAGTCATCAACTGTACCTTTTGCACGAGGGTCTGAAGGCGTAATCTGCCGAGCCTAACAGATGAAATAATTAGATACACAGGAGTGTCCATGTACCTCGCCGAGTTCTTGACCGTCGCCCTTATTCACCTGCTTGCAGTGGCCAGCCCGGGCCCGGATTTCGCCGTCGTGGTGCGCGAAAGCGTGACCCACGGTCGCCGCGCCGGCACCTGGACCGCCTTGGGCGTCGGCACCGCGATCTTCCTGCACGTGGGGTATTCGCTGCTGGGTATCGGCCTGATCGTGTCGCAGTCGATCGTGCTGTTCAACGCGCTGAAATGGGCCGCCGCCGCTTACCTGCTGTACATCGGCTACAAGGCCCTGCGGGCGCAGCCGGCCAAGCCCGCTACCGAGAATCTGCACCTGGAAGCTGGCGAGCGCACCGCGCGCGGCGCCTTCACTTCCGGCTTCGTGACCAACGGCCTGAACCCGAAAGCGACGCTGTTTTTCCTGTCGCTGTTCACCGTGGTCATCAATCCGCACACGCCCCTGGCCATCCAGGCCGGTTATGGCGTGTACCTGGCGGTGGCGACGGCTACCTGGTTCTGCCTGGTGGCGCTGCTGTTCAGCCAGCAGAAAGTCCGCGCCGGTTTTGCCCGCATGGGCCACTGGTTCGACCGCACCATGGGCGCGGTGCTGATCGCCATCGGGGTGAAACTGGCCTTTACCGAGATGCATTGAGGCGGTCTTTCTCGTCCATGTTTATCGGATATTTCTGATCATTAATTGGGATTAATCGTACAATCGTCCGCTTTTATGGCCACTCCGGCAGGTCGAGCCCCTTGACCGTCCGGAGAGCGCGAGACCGGACGCTTGATGACGATACAAAAAGTACCGCAGCAGTTGCTCTATCTGGTTTATGGCGGCAAAGAGGTTTATCGCCATGAAGCGAAGTTCAGCATTCTGACGGCCCTCGACCAGAGCAAGAATGCCGAGCCGCTGGTGATTCGGGTCATGACCGACCGTCCCGAGGATTACCACGGCTGGCCGGTGCAAGTGGTGCCGTTGAGTGAACAAACGCTGGTCGAGTGGCAGGGTGACCAGGGCTACTACCACCGACGCAAGGCCTGTGCCTTTGCCGCAGGCCTCCTGCTGGCGGACAAGACCCTGTTTGTCGATACCGATACCTTGTTCGAGGCCGACCCGCAGCGGCTGTTCGATCGCATCGCACCCGGCCAATACCTGATCGATGAAGACGAGTTTCTCTGGTCCGAGGTCCGTACCCGCCCCGAGTTCGTCAAACTCGACCGCTACCTGCAGGCCAGCGGTCAGTCGGTAGCCGACGACCAGCGCCTGTTCAACAGCGGGGTTTGTGGCCTGACGGCCGGCGATGGTCCGCTGATGCAAGCCTCGATTGCCTTGATTGACGAGTGGAGCGCCCACATCAAGGACCTGCACACCCTGGAACAGATCGCTTTGTCATTTGCCTTGCGCGGTCAATCCGTGGGCGAGAGCAAGAGTTGCATCTATCACTACTTCTCCGACAAGGACTTCTTCCACGCCATGCAAGCGCTGTTCTTCCAGCGCCATGGCGAAGCCTTCCGGCCGGAGTTGCTGCGCCTGCAGCGCGAGGTCCCACGGCGTAAACCCTTGCCGTCGTTGTTTCAGCGCTCGCGGATCAAGTTCTACTTGAGGCGGCAGAACAAGGACATGCAAAAAGTCGGACGCGACTTGCTGTATGGCAGCTGCGGCCCGATCTCGCCCTATGTCGAGGCTTGCCGCCATGTCTGGTGGGATCAGGGGCTGCGTCAGATCCAGCGCCGGGGCATGAGCCAGCAGGCGCCGATTCGCGCGCTGGCGCGTGGCGAATGGCCGGCCGGGTTGCCCAGGCCGCGTAACCGTGATGTGGAAAAGCGTCTGCGCAGCTACCTGCAACAGCATTTGCAACCGCACGGGGCTACACCCGGGGCTAACTGATGGGGCTGTAATGGGTCCTGGCGCCTTGAGCTGATTCGGGGCGCCGAGCTATTCCCGCGCAGGGTGGTCGAGCAAACGGCTTGACGCTCACGCATGTGCCTTCCGATGGCGAATGTCTGGTCGCGCGAATGCTGGCTTGGAGCTAGCATTCGTACGGCTCTGCAAATCATTCCTTTGGCTGATTTGGCAGAGCCAGCGGCGCTCTAGAGTGAGCGTTCTTCAGCCACGACCGTGCAGTCACGAAAAGGGATGCTTATGTTGCAGACTCGCGTTATTCCGCCAGCCGAAGGCGCCTACCAATACCCGCTATTGATCAAGCGGCTGCTGATATCCGGCACCCGTTACGAGAAAACCCGTGAAATCGTCTACCGGGACAAGCTGCGTTACAGCTACCCAACCCTGATCGAGCGCGTGGCCAGGCTGGCGAACGTGTTGACGGCTGCCGGGGTCAAGGCCGGGGATACCGTGGCGGTGATGGACTGGGACAGCCATCGCTATCTGGAGTGCATGTTCGCCATCCCGATGATCGGCGCGGTGATCCATACCATCAACGTGCGTCTGTCGCCGGAACAGATCCTGTACACCATGAATCACGCCGAGGACCGCTTCGTGCTGGTCAACAGCGAGTTTGTCGGGCTCTACCAGGCGATCGCCGGGCAACTGAGCACGGTGGAGAAAACCCTGCTACTGACCGACGGCCCGGACAAGAGCGCCGACCTGCCCAACCTGGTGGGCGAATACGAGCAGCTTCTGGCGGCTGCCAGCACCCAGTACACCTTCGAGGATTTCGACGAAAACTCGGTGGCCACCACCTTCTACACCACAGGCACCACCGGCAATCCGAAGGGCGTGTACTTCACCCACCGCCAGCTGGTGCTGCACACCATGGGCGTAGCGGTGATCATGGGTAGCATCGACAGCGTGCGCCTGCTGGGCACCAGCGATGTGTACATGCCCATTACCCCGATGTTCCACGTGCATGCCTGGGGCCTGCCTTATGTGGCGACCATGCTCGGCCTCAAGCAGGTCTACCCCGGCCGTTACGACCCGGAACTGCTGGTGGAGCTGTGGCGCAAGGAGAAGGTCACCTTCTCCCATTGCGTGCCGACTATCTTGCAGATGCTGCTCAATGCCAAGGCGGCCCAGGGCACGGATTTCGGCGGCTGGAAGATCGTCATTGGCGGCAGCGCGCTCAACCGTGCGCTGTACGAGGCCTCCAAGGCCAAGGGCATTCAGCTGACGGCGGCCTATGGCATGTCGGAAACCGGGCCGCTGGTGTCCTGCGCCCACCTTAACGAAGAACTGCTGGTGGGCACCGAGGATGAGCGCACTACCTACCGGATCAAGGCCGGCGTGCCCGGACCTCTGGTGGAGGCGGCGATTGTCGATGGCGACGGCAACTTCCTGCCGGCCGATGGCGAGACCCAGGGTGAGTTGGTGCTGCGTGCACCCTGGTTGACCGAAGGCTATTTCAACGAGCCGCAGAAGGGCGCAGAGCTGTGGGAAGGCGGCTGGCTGCACACCGGCGACGTGGCGACTCTCGACGGCATGGGCGTGATCGATATTCGCGACCGGATCAAGGATGTGATCAAGACCGGAGGCGAGTGGGTATCGTCCCTGGCCCTGGAAGACCTGATCAGCCGCCACCCGGCGGTACGCGAAGTAGCAGTGGTGGGGATCCCCGATCCGCAATGGGGCGAGCGCCCGTTTGCCTTGCTGGTGGTCCGTGAAGGGCATGCGATCGAGGCCAAGGAGCTCAAGGAGCATCTCAAGCCGTTTGTCGAACAGGGGCACTTGAGCAAGTGGGCGATTCCCAGCCAGATCGCCCTTGTTACTGAAATTCCCAAGACCAGTGTCGGCAAGCTCGACAAGAAGCGCATCCGCCTCGACATCACCGAATGGCAGGCCAACAACAGCACCTTTCTTTCGACGCTGTAAACACCTCCTACCGTGCCCGAAAGGGCACGGTAGAGCCCACCAAGCAAGCGCTTGCCTTGTCAAATCCGAATTTTCAGCCATCCTTGCCGTGCCGGCATTTGCCGGACTGGCGAAAGGACCGTTCCAGAGTGGTTGGAGGCTGCAAATCACACTTTAGAGGGATCAAGCCGTACCACCTGCTGGCTATAGTCCGCCCAAGGATTTTTAAGAACGGGGCAACCGCACAACATGGGGCGATGCAACTTTGAACGACTTCGGGGCTGACTGGGTTCCGCCCGTTCAGAGCGTTTTTAAAAGTGCTCACTGCCATAACAATAAAGCACATGGAGTAGCGTCGATGACATCAGTAAACCAGTTCTGGCGCCGGGCGAAACTGCCTCTGGCCGTCAGTCTCGCCTCTACGCTCGCCGGACCTGCCTTCGGCGTCAGTTTCAACATCGGTGAAATCGAAGGTCAGTTCGACTCTTCTCTATCGCTGGGTGCGAGCTGGTCTACCCAGAGCCCCAACAAGAATCTGATTGGTGTCAACAACGGCGGTCATGGCCTGTCCCAGACCTCTGACGATGGCCACGCTAACTTCAAAAGCGGCGAAACCTTTTCCAAGATCTTCAAGGGCATCCACGACCTTGAACTGAAATACGGCGACACCGGCGTCTTCGTCCGTGGCAAATACTGGTATGACTTCGAGCTCAAGGACGAAAGCCGCGAGTTCAAGGACATCAGCGACAGCAACCGCAAGGAAGGCGCCAAGTCCTCTGGCGGGCAGATCCTCGACGCCTTCATCTACCACAACTACTCGATCGCCGAGCAGCCGGGTTCCGTGCGCCTGGGCAAGCAAGTGGTGAGCTGGGGTGAAAGTACCTTCATCGGCGGCGGCATCAACTCGATCAACCCGATCGACGTATCGGCTTTCCGCCGTCCTGGCGCGGAGATCAAGGAAGGCCTGATCCCGGTCAACATGTTCTATGTCTCCCAGAGCCTGACCGACAACCTCTCGGCCGAAGCCTTCTATCAGCTGGAATGGGACCAGACCGTCGTCGACAACTGCGGCACCTTCTTCTCCCAGCCGGACATCATCGCCGACGGTTGCACCGACAATCTGCGGGTGCTGAACAAGCGCTCGACCATTCCGTCGATTGCCCTGGGGCCACTGGCCGCCGCGGGCGTCGACGTCAATCAGGAAGGCGTGCTGGTGCGTCGTGGACCGGACCGCGATGCACGGGACAGCGGGCAGTGGGGCGTGTCCTTCAAGTACATGTACGAGCCGCTCGACACCGAGTTCGGCGCGTACTTCATGAACTACCACAGTCGTGCGCCAATCTTCAGCGCTACCGGTGCTCCGCAGTCGGTCTTCGACCGTGTCGCGGCCTTGCCTCCAGCGTTCCGCGCCCTGGGCCCACTGGTGGTGGCGGGCAGCTCCGAGTACTTCGTCGAGTACCCTGAGGACATCCGCCTCTACGGCCTGAGCTTCTCCACCACCTTGCCTACCGGTACCGCATGGAGCGGTGAGATCAGCTATCGCCCGAACGCTCCGGTGCAGCTGAACTCCACCGATATCCTGTTCGCCGGTGTTCGCCCCCTGGGCGGCACCCTGGCCAATGCCTCGTTGCTCGACGGCTCCCCGGGTCAGGACTTGCACGGCTATCGTCGTAAAGAGATCACCCAGCTGCAGACCACCTTCACCCACTTCTTCGATCAGGTCATGGGCGCGAGCCGCCTGACCCTGGTTGGTGAAGTCGGCCTGACCTACGTGGGCGGCCTGGAAAGCACCTCCAAGGTTCGTTACGGCCGCGATCCGGTCTATGGCCCGGGCGAACTGCCTGCCACCGGCAGCCTGGACACCTGCTCGCAGATCCTCAATACCAGCACCATCAACGGCGCGGGCCCAGGCGCGGCGACCAACAATCGCAGCCGCAACTGTAACGACGACGGCTTCACCACCTCGACTTCCTGGGGTTATCGCGGTCGTGCAATCTGGGAATACAACGACGTGTTCGCCGGTGTGAACCTCAAGCCGAACGTGGCCTGGTCCCATGACGTCAGCGGTTACTCGCCTGGCCCTGGCGGCAACTTCGAGGAAGGTCGCAAGGCCATCAGCCTGGGCGTGGATGCCGAGTACCAGAACACCTACACCGCGAGCCTGGCGTACACCAATTTCTTCGACGGCAAGTACACCACCGTGGATGACCGTGACTTCGTGGCCCTCAGTTTCGGCGTGAACTTCTAAGCACTGCATTTTCAGGAAGAACAAGAATATGAAAGTAACCAAGAGTCTGTTGCAGGTCGGTGTCCTCGGGCTGTCGCTGCTGGCGACCGGGGTCATGGCCGCGGTCTCGGCCGATGAAGCGGCCAAGCTGGGTACCTCCCTGACGCCGATGGGCGCGGAAATGGCCGGTAACTCAGCCGGCACCATTCCGGCCTGGAAAGCCTTGCCGACCAACGCCGGCAGTGTGGATGGCAAGGGTTTCCTGTCCAACCCGTACGCCAGCGAGCAGCCGCAGTTCACCATCACCGCGCAGAACGTCGAGCAGTACAAGGACAAGCTGGCGCCAGGGCAGTACGCGATGTTCAAGCGCTACCCGGAAACCTACAAGATGCCGGTCTATCCTTCCCATCGCGGCGCCACGGTGCCAGCCGATGTGTTCGCCGCGATCAAGGAAAACGCCACCAAGACCAACCTGGTCAGCGGCGGCAACGGCCTGGAAAACTTCAAGACCGCCATTCCTTTCCCGATTCCGAAAAGCGGCGTGGAAGTCATCTGGAACCACATCACCCGCTATCGCGGCGGCAGCGTGACCCGCCTGGTGACCCAGGCGACGCCACAGGCCAACGGCTCCTTCAGCCTGGTGTACTTCCAGGACCAGTTCGTGTTCCGCGACAAGATGAAGGACTACGATCCGGCCAACCCGGGCAACATCCTGTTCTACTTCAAGCAGAAAGTGACCGCGCCGGCGCGTCTGGCCGGTGGTGTGCTGCTGGTGCACGAAACCCTCGACCAGGTGAAGGAGCCGCGTTCGGCGTGGGTCTACAACGCTGGCCAGCGTCGTGTGCGTCGCGCCCCGCAAGTGTCGTATGACGGTCCGGGTACCGCCGCCGACGGCCTGCGTACCTCCGACAACCTCGACATGTACAACGGTGCGCCGGACCGCTACGACTGGAAGCTGGAAGGCAAGAAGGAGATGTACATCGCCTCCAACAGCTACAAGCTCGACTCGCCGCAGCTGAAGTACGCCGAGATCATCAAGGCCGGCCACATCAACCAGGACTTGGCTCGCTACGAGCTGCGCCGTGTCTGGCACGTGGTCGCGACCCTGAAGGAAGGTCAGCGCCATATCTACGCCAAGCGTGACTTCTACATCGATGAAGACACCTGGCAGGCCGCAGTGATCGACCACTACGACGGTCGTGGCCAGCTGTGGCGCGTGGCCGAGGCGCATGCCGAGAACTATTACGACAAGCAAGTGCCGTGGTACGCCCTGGAAACCCTCTACGACCTGCAGTCCGGTCGTTACCTGGCACTGGGCATGAAGAACGAAGAGAAATCGGCCTACGACTTCGGCTTCACTGCCACCACCAGCGACTTCACTCCGGCGGCCCTGCGCCAGGATGGCGTTCGTTAACCCGCGGTAAATCGAGGCGCATCCTCGATCGACGCCCCGACTGGTTCGGGGCGTTTTTTATTGTCTGCGTTTTTCTACAAGACCCGGGGTGGCCTCTGGAGCGAGCTTGCTCGCGAAAAAAACTCCAGACAATGCCACCTCCCGGTAAAACCGCGCTGCCCTTATCGCGAGCAAGCTCGCTCCTACAGGTACGCGGGAAGCGCTGAAAAACCCGGTTGTATTCTTTTTCTATCCATCTGTAGCAAAAATCTTCAACAGGGGGCTTTTTACCGCTAGTCTGCCGACATCTGTATTGCCGACAACAGCACTTCAATAAGAGTTGGCCATGACTGATCTGTCCCGTATCCAGGGGCCTGCCGGTGCGGCCATTCCCGCGCCGGAAGGGCGCTTCTACCGACCTCCCTTGCCCGACGGCTACGTACTGCGGCCGCGTCTGTGCGAGCGCTTGAGCGCGGGCCTCAATGGCCGGCTGCTGTTGGTCAGCGCACCGGCCGGTTTTGGCAAGAGTTCGCTGGCGGTGGAGTTCTGCCAAAGCCTGCCGCCGCACTGGCGCAGCCTGTGGCTGGGGCTCAGTCGCCGGGACAGCGATCCGGGACGTTTTCTCGAACGCCTGCTTGAGGGGTTGCAACAATATTTCGCCCAACTGGGCAACCAATCCCTCGGGCTGCTGAAGATGCGCCAGCGCCACCAGCCCTTCGCCTTCGAAGAGTGGCTGGACGGGCTGCTCGATGAGTTGGCGGCCCATCTTTCCAGTGCTTCTCCCTTGTTGCTGGTACTGGACGATTACCACCTGGCCCAAGGGCCGGTGCTCGATCGCTGCCTGCAGTTCTTCCTCAATCATTTGCCCGACGGCTTGCTGGTGCTGGTAACCAGCCGCCAGCGCCCGGACTGGCACCTGGCGCGTCTGCGCCTGTCGCGGCAGTTGCTGGAGCTGCACGAACAGGACCTGCGCCTGACCTACGACGAATCCCTGACCCTGCTCGACCGGCACAGCAGTTCGCTGCGCGGCGAGGCGCTGGAAAACTTGATCCTGCGCAGCGAAGGCTGGGTGGCGGGGCTGCGCTTCTGGCTGTTGGCGGCCTCGGAGGCGGGCAGTGGCGCAACCTTGCCGCAGTCGCTGAATGGCGGCGAAGGCCTGATTCGCGATTATCTGCTGGAAGAAGTCATCGATTGCCTGCCTGCCGAAGTGCAGTCGTTCCTCTACGACACGGCGCCCCAGGAACGTTTCTGCAGCGACCTGTGCGATGCATTGCGCGAGTCCCACGACAGTGCCGAGATCCTGCGTTACCTGTTGGCCCACCAGGTATTCCTGGTGCCGCTGGACGAGCAGGGGCACTGGTACCGTTATCACCACCTGTTCTCCGACCTGCTGCGCACCCGGCCCACCGCCAACGCGATATTGCCGCCGGCCAGCCTGCACCTGCGGGCCTGTCGCTGGTTCAACGCCCAGGGGCTGCTGGATGAAGCGGTGGAGCAGGCGTTGCGCGCCGGGCATCTGGACGTGGCGGCGAACCTGGTACAGAACCTGTCCGAGGAACAACTGCTGGCCGAGCAGAACGTTGGCATGCTGCTGCGCTGGAAAATGGACTTGCCCGACAGCCTGCTGATCAGCACCCCGCGGCTGATCGTGCTGTACAGCTGGGCGCTGGGGCTGGCGTGCCAGTTGGATGCCGCCGAGGAACTGGCCAGTCATTTGAGCCGCTTCCTGCCGGCCCCCTCGGCCACCGCGCAGAAATCCATGCTGGCGCAATGGCTGGCCTTGAGCGGGATCGTCGCCCGGGGGCGTGGAAATCGCGAGCTGACCCTGCTGTATTGCACCGAAGCCCTGGAAACCTTGCCGCAGAAACGTTACGGGCAGCGGCTGGTGTGCCTGTCGACCCTGTCCAACCTGGCGATCGCCGATGGCGACCTGTGGCGTGCCCGGGGGCTCAACCGCGAGTCCCTGGAACTGGCGCAGCGGGTCGGCAACCCCTTGTTCGAGGCCCTGGCCCATTACGACCGGGCCCGGGTGCTGCAAGCCCGCGGCGAGATCCTGCGGGCGCTGGATGAGGTCCGCCAGGGCTTGCAGCGCTTGTATGGCCTGTCGGCGCAACGCCTGTACGCGATACGGGCGCGGCTGACGCTGTACGAAGGTTACCTGATGGCGTTGCGCTGCCAGCCCGAGACCGGACTGGCGCGCCTGCGGGCGGGGCTGGTCGAGGCGCGGGCCTGTCGCGATATCAGCGTGCTGATCGGCCATTGCGTGATCGCCAACCTGGAAGGTCACAACGGTGAATTTGCCAAGGCCTTTGCCGAACTGGCCGAGGCCGAACGCCTGATGCACATCTGGGACGTACCGCCGATCTACTACCTGGCGATGATCACCCTGGTCAAATGCGAACTCTGGCTGGCCCAGGGCCGCACCGACCTGGCGCAGGCCTGGCTGGCTCGCCTGGGGCAGACCTACACCGGCGACCAGGCCGCCGCCGCGCCGGAATTTCATCCACAGCTGCCGCTGCATATCGAGTTGCAGCAAGCCTTGCTCGACAGCATCCAGGGCGAGCCGGCCCTGGCCGAGCAGCGCCTGGACAAACTGCTGGAGCATGGCCGGCAGACCGGGCGGCAGATGCTCAATGTGATGGCGCTGAATCAGAAGGTCGCGCTGTTGCTGGCCCAGGGGCGCGACCCCGAGGCCCGACAGGCCTTTGCCCAGGCGCTGGAGGCTGCCGTGGGCGGGGCATTGCAACCCTTCGAATGGGCGGTGCGGGCACATCCGGCCTGGGTTCGCGAGCAACTTCAGCAGGGGGCGGCGACGCCATTGCGCCAGACCTTGCTCGAACGCCTGCCGGCCGCCGTGGCACGTGATTCCCTGGAGCAGCATCACGGCGAAGCCCTCAGCTCCCGCGAGCTGGCGGTGCTGCAACTGATCGCCCAGGGCTGTTCCAACCAGGAAATCAGCGATCAGTTGTTTATCTCGCTGCACACGGTGAAGACCCATGCCAGCCATATCAACAGCAAGCTGGGGGTGGAGCGTCGCACCCAGGCCGTGGCCCGGGCCCAGGAGTTGGGATTACTGGGCTGATTGAGCGCTCAGCTGATCTTGCGGGTATCGTCCTCGGCTCGCTCCTGGGGCGAAGCAGGGGGCTCTGCGGTGTTGAAGTCGAGGGTCACGGTGAAGCGCTGTTGTTCGGTGAGGACCTGGATGTGCCAGCCCAGCCTGGCGCACAACTGGCGCATCAGCTCCAGGCCCAGGCCGTAGCCGAAGTCGCTGGATTCTTCTGACTGGCTGGTATCACGGATACGGTTGACGATGCGCAGTTGCAGCTGTTCGAAGGTGATTTCGATGCTGCCTTCTTCAGCATATTGCAGGGCATTGCGCAGAAAGTTACCAACCACGATTCGGCAGGCGGTCAGGGGCAGGCGACAAGGCTCGTTGCTGATGTCGAGGATCAGTTCGATATCCCGCTTGCCGATCAGGTAGCGATGCTCCTGGATCAATTCGTTGAACAACTCGGCCATGTCGATGGCTTCTTCCGGCAAGGGTTCAACGCGCTCGCGGCTCATCCACAATAGCGTCTCGGCAATGCGCTGCATGTTCAGCACCGAGCGTTCGATACGTTGCAGAGGCGGGGGCAGGGAGCCCCCGGCCTGCAGGGTCAGCAGTTCCAGGTTGGCCTTGAGCACCGCCAGCGGCGTGCGTAACTCATGGCTGGTGTAGCGCAGCAGGCGCCCTTCGCGCTGGCTGGCGGCCTGCACCTGCTGCACGCTCTGGGCCAGGGAGTCGGCCAGGACATTGAACTCCTTGAAACGGAAATTCGGGCGTTGGCTGGACACCTCCTCTGGATCTTTCAGGGTGGTGGACCACTGGGCCAGCCGGCCGAGAGGGCGTACCAGCCACCAGACCAGCAGGGCGATGATGATCAGTGCCGGGATGAATACCGCCAGACTGATGACATTAATGCTGTTCAGTTCGTGATCGAGATAGGCATCCGACAACGGGGTCTCGACCTCGCCACCTTCTTCATGGTCGTGGTCGACATCGAACATGTAGAGGATTTTGCCGTCACCCAGGGGCTGGGCCAGGATCGCTTTGACTTCATCCTGTCCATCGGCGTCCAGTTCACCGAACACCTGCACGGCGCCGAAGGACAGGGTTGGCGGCGTATCCAGTAACTGGCGAATTTTCGGCGGCAGCGCTTCCTTGCCGATAACGCTGCTGAAGAAATAGTTCTGCGGCGGGGCAAGGCTTGGGTCTTTCTTGTAGTGCCTGACGAAATACAGGGCTTCTTCTTCCATCATGGCGCTGGCGGTATAGAGCAGGCCTCGGATGCTATAGCTCGATAGCAGCTGGCTGTAGATCAGCAGCACCACGGCGATCAACAGCAGGAAACTGCCGCTGATCACCCATTTCAGACTCAGGCCTTTACGCATGGGGTCCTCAACTGCACACCAACGCCAGAAATAGTGTGGATCAGCGTTTGGCTGAAATCCTTGTCCACCGCCTTGCGCAAGCGGTGCATGTGCACCTTGAGGGTGTTGCTGTCCGGCGGTTCGTCGCCCCAGACCGTCGCCTCGAGACGTTCGCGCCCCACCGGCTCGGGACTGGCACGCATCAGGCATTCCAGCAGGGTCCAGCAGGTGGGCGACAGGTGCAGTTCCTGTCCGGCGCGGCTGACCTTGCGGGTGGACAGATCCATGGTCAGGTCGGCCACCTGCAGGCGGCTGGCCTGGCCGCTGCGCCGCAGGCTCAGGGCGCGGATCCTGGCCACCAGTTCGGCCAGTTCGAAGGGCTTGACCAGGTAATCGTCGGCGCCCATGGCAAAGCTGGCGAGCTTGTCCGGCAGGGCATCCAGCGAGGTAAGCATCAGGATCGGTGTCTGTTTGCCCTGTTCGCGCAGCTGTTTGCACAGCTGTTGGCCGTCCAGGCGCGGCAGCATGATGTCCAGCAGGATCACATCATAGTGTTGGCTCAGCGCCAGGTTCAGGCCGGTCTGGCCATTACTGGCGTGATCGCAGACGATCCCGCTGATCTCCAGGTATTCGATGACGGTGTTGGCCAGGTCGAGGTTGTCCTCGACCAGCAGCAGGTGGATATGCACGGGAACGTCCCCTTGGACCTGTGTCGCTCAGTGGCCCAGAGGATAACGGAGCCGGCGCGTTTTTTACCGATGTTTACCTGGCGTTAACCCGCCGGGCTCTAGGGTGGCGGCTTTTACACCAAGAGAGCGCCACCATGAACTTGTCTGCTGTCGTCAAAGGCATTCTGCTGGTCTTGATTGTCATCGGCCTGATGGCCTGTGCCTTGTCGCCCAGCACGTCTGTGGCGCGCCTGGGCGGGGGTGGGCCGCTGTCAGGGTTCTTG